>CAYZXC010000006.1:0-22808 GCA_964482275.1 uncultured Eubacteriales bacterium | reverse complement strand
GCGCCGGCGCGCAGAACATCGTTCCCAACTCCACCGGCGCTGCGAAAGCGATCGGCCTGGTTATCCCCGAGCTGAACGGCAAGCTGATCGGTTCCGCTCAGCGTGTGCCCACCTGCACCGGTTCTACCACCATTCTGGTTGCCGTTGTCAAGGGCAAGGATATCACCAAGGAGGGCATCAACGCCGCGATGAAGGCTGCTGCCAACGAGTCCTACGGTTACAACGAGGATCAGATCGTATCCTCCGATATCATCGGTGTTCGTTACGGTTCTCTGTTCGATGCTACGCAGACCATGGTCGCAAAGATTGACGACGATACCTATCAGGTACAGGTCGTGTCCTGGTACGACAACGAGAACTCCTACACCAGCCAGATGGTCCGCACCATCAAATACTTCGCGGAGCTCGGCTGAGTCATTGCATAATAAGAGGGGCGCGGAATTCCAAAGAGGGATCCGCGCCCTTTTATCTTGCGCGAGGACGCAAACTGTGTTACAATGAAACGGATGTGAGGTGTTATCCTATGATGAAAGAGAATATCCGCCAAGCTTTAAAGCTGTATACACGCACGATCGGCGCCGGTATTATGAGCGGCATTGTTTACGTTTCGGTCAGTGTTATCTTTGTGGCGATCCATGGAGGTGAAGCACTGGGAGCGACTGCTATCGTCTGGAGAGAACTGGTCGCCTTGGTGTTGCAGGCAATTTTGTTCGGTATGATCGTCTACGCCAAGCTTTGGGAGCTGGGCGATAAAAACCAAAACGCCGTGTCCTTCGGCCACATGGTGGGAGACCCGTTGCGCGGCTTAAAGATCGGCCTGTTAGCGTCGATCCCATCGCTTATCAGTTTTTTGGCGTTGGTAGCGGACAAGCTGTTCGGCCTGTGGAGCGGCACGGCGGCGGTATACCGCCTCTGTCAGCTCGGTTTATATCCGATCGTGGCGCTGTCCATGGGCTCGGTCATTACCGTTACCACGGCGGACGTTTCGTGGGCCGGCATTCTGTGCGCGGGCTTACCGGTGCTGTTTGTCCCCGCAGTGGCGGCACTGGCCTATTATCTGGGCTACCGTCACATTCTCGTGTGGGAAAAGATCGTTTTTGTAAACAAAAAGAAATAACTGCCGTTTTCTCCGCATAGGGTTATATGCGGAGGGGATCGCGGTGAGATCAACAGCTATGGATATGGCGATCGTTATCGTCAGTGCGGCGGTGATCGTCGTGGCGGCGTTCGGTGTGACAGAGCGGCGCGGTGTGTCCGCGCGTGCAAATGCTTCGCCGCACGTGTTGATCGACGCCGGTCACGGCGGCGAGGATGGCGGCGCGGAAGGCGCGGACGGAACGCTGGAAAAGGATATCAATTTAGCGATCGCCCGACCGCTTGGTGATCTGCTGCAGGTAATGGGCTATACCGTTTCCTACACGCGAACGGAAGACACCATGGTGAACGCGACGGGGGGCACCCTGCGTGAACGCAAGGTCAGCGATATCAAGAATCGCCTGTCCATGATCGAACAGGCCGATATGGCGGTCAGTATCCATCAGAATAAATTCCCGCAGACACAGTACAGCGGGGCACAGGTGTTTTACGGTACCGGCTCTGCTGACAGTCAGGTATTGGCGGCGGCGATCCGCGCATCCGTGCTTTCGTTGCTGCAACCGGAAAATACCCGCGAATTGAAAAAAGATGACGGCAGCGTGTATCTGCTGAAGCACGCAACGCGACCGCTGGTACTGGTGGAATGTGGATTCTTATCAAACGAAGCGGAGCGGGAAAAGCTAAAGCAACGCGACTACCAACGGCAGATGGCGTTTGCGATCGCGGGCGGAATCTTCGAATTTTAGGAGAAGCAAGATGGCAGGAAAGCAAAAAAGCGTATATGTTTGCTCCGAGTGCGGCGGTCAGTTCCCGAAATGGTCGGGTAAATGCCCGCTGTGCGGGGAATGGAACACCATCGCGGAGGAGCTCGTCACGGCACATCACACGGGCGCACCGTCTGCGCACCGTACACAGATCGCCACGATGGACAGTATTGACACGGGGGCGGAGACCCGCTACCTTACCGGTATCGGTGAGCTGGATCGCGTGTTGGGCGGCGGGATCGTGCCGGGCGGGCTGATGCTGATCGGCGGTGATCCCGGTATCGGCAAATCTACGCTGCTGTTGCAGATCTGCGGTCATTTGAGTCAGAATTTCCGCATTTTATACGTATCCGGTGAGGAGTCGGCGCGCCAGATCAAGCTGCGCGCGGAACGGCTCTCGGTCGGCGGTGAGAACCTGCTGTTGCTTTGCGAGACCGATATGGACGCGATTCTGGAGGCGATCCGCGCTGAAAAGCCGGACGTGGTCATTGTCGACTCGATCCAGACGGTCAGCTTGTCGGAGGTGGCGTCCTCGCCCGGCAGTGTCACGCAGGTGCGTGAATGCGCCTCCGCCCTGATGCGGGAAGCCAAGCAAAACGATATCCCGATCTTTGTCGTCGGTCACGTCAACAAGGACGGCGCGATCGCCGGCCCGAAGGTCATGGAGCACATCGTGGATTGCGTGCTGTATTTTGAGGGCGATCCGCACAGCAATTACCGGATGCTCCGTTGCGCGAAAAACCGTTACGGCTCCACGAATGAGATCGGCGTGTTTGAAATGCAGGATATCGGCTTGTGCGAGGTGGAGAATCCCTCGATGATGCTGTTGTCCGGACGCCCGAAAAAGGTCAGCGGCACCTGTGTTGCCTGCGTGATGGAGGGGACGCGGCCGTTGCTTGCCGAGGTACAGGGCTTGGTGTCGCCCACCGGCTTCGGTAACCCGCGCCGGATGTCCACCGGCTTTGACGGTAATCGGTTGGCCCTGTTGCTGGCGGTGCTGGAAAAGCGCGCGGGATACTTTTTCTCGAACTTGGACACGTATCTGAACGTGGTTGGCGGTCTGCGACTGGATGAGCCGGCGGCGGATCTGCCGGTAGCGCTCGCGCTGATCTCCGGATTGAAGGATAAGCCGATGGATGAAGGTGTGGTCGCGTTCGGCGAGATCGGCTTGGCGGGCGAGCTACGAGCGGTGTCCGGTGCCGAGCAACGCATCGCAGAAGCGGCGAGACTTGGCTTTACCAGGATCATCGTACCGGCACATACACTCAAATCACTGCATGGCAGCTATCCGATCGAGGTGGTGGGTGCCGCCACGGTGCGCGGGGCATACGAAAAATTATAATTGGGTTTTATGGACGAGGGCGTTATGCGCTTTCGTCCATTTTTGTTGTTATAATTTGCGGTTTCCTTCAAAGAATAGCAAGTGAAGCACGATGCGAGGGAGGAAGCAACATGAAAAAATATCTATGGCTGGTGCTTGGAACCGGTCTTGCCGTCGCGGCGATCTTCGGCATAAAAGCACTGACGACGGAAGAAAAAATACCGGTCACGCTGGTGACGGTTGAACCGCAAACCGTGCAGCAAACGGTGAAATGTACCGGTAAGGTGGAGGTAAGCGAGAGTCAGGCGGTATACGTCGAGATCCCCTGCGTCGCAAAAGAGGTGTATGTCAAGGAGGGACAGGCTGTCAAGCAGGGCGATCCCCTGTTTTCGGTGGACGCGGAGGCGACGCGCCAGGCGTTGTCACAGCTGGCGGGTTCCCTGCCGGACGGTGTAACGGACATCGCTGATACGCAGGTGACCGCGCCGGTGTCCGGCGTGGTTGCCTCGATCGGTGTACAGGCGGGCGAGATCCTCGATCACACGCAGCCGTGTGCGACCATCGCATCCGGTGAGGGAATGCAGATCGCGGTGGCGATCCGCGAGCGGTATCTGCCGCGGGTACAGATCGGGCAAAAGGTCATCGTCACAGGCGTGGCGTTTTCCAAAGAGGAATATCT
Organism: uncultured Eubacteriales bacterium; assembly: GCA_964482275.1. GTDB lineage: Bacteria > Bacillota > Clostridia > Oscillospirales > Acutalibacteraceae > RGIG3009. Next base: position 18,949 of record CAYZXC010000006.1, on the reverse strand, counting down.
CGGCACGCTGACCTCGATCGCCACCTCGGCGCATCAGGAATATATCGGCACGGTTTCGGAAACGGTGGTGGACGCGGTGATCTCGTTGGATGAGGGGATGGCGGACACTTCGCTGCGCACCGGCCTTAATGCGGAAGCGGCGATCGTCACGCAGATCGACGAAAACGTATTGCTGATACCGTACGACTGTATCACGCAAAACGATGAGGGAGAGGAATGTGTGTATGTGTATCAAGGAAACGGGATCGCCGAGCAGCAGCCGATCGAGGTGGCGGCAGAATATGCCGACGGAGTTTTGGTGGTGTCCGGCATATCGGCGGGCGAACGGCTGGTACAGGATCCGGAAGCCTTATCCGGAGCGCGCGTCAACGTGCGGGCGGAATAAGCAATGGAACTGATAAAAAATGCACTGCGCCAGCTGTTGCGCAAACGCGGACGGACCTTGCTGACGGTGGGCGGCATCGCCGTCGGCGTGATGATGGTCTCCATCGTGACGGTGATCGGCAGTGTCGGTCGTGCCTTTGTGGACGATGAACTCGACAGCATGGGGGTCAGCGGGCTGTCGGTCATGGCGACGACGACCGACGCACTGCTCAGTGAGGAAGCGTTGCAGGAAATACGCGAGCTGTCACAGGTATCCTCCGCCATGCCGCTCATGCTGCAGATCACCGGCATCTCTACCCCGCTCGGCAGCAGCGAGTCCGTGCTGTGCGGGATCGACGCGGGTGCCGGTCAGGTGATCTCTCTGACGCTGTGTCACGGCCGAATGATCTCCGCCGGAGACGTAGCGGCTGCTGCACCGGTCTGTGTGTTGGATGAAGCGGCGGCGAAGGCTGCTTACGGCAGGGAAAATGTTGTGGGAAAAACCATTACGGTCAACGTCGGCGAGCTGTCGGAGGAGCTGACCGTGATCGGAGTCACGCAAACCGGCAGCAGCCTGCTGCAGAACGTCACCTCGATGATTCCCGGCATGGTATACCTGCCGTATACCACGCAACAGCAGATCACCGGACGGCAGGATTTTGACCAGATCGCGGTGCGTATGGTCAGCAGCGACGTCACCGAACAAACGCAGGAGAGGATCGAGCGGGTGCTGAATCGCTTGTATGACGGCAACGCGCCGTTTCGCACCGATAATCTTGCCGTACAAAAGGACCGGCTTGGCCGCATCGTGGATATCGTTGCCGGTGTGCTGACGGCGCTCAGTGGGGTATCGTTGATCGTATCGGGCTTCGGGATCATGACGGTGATGTTATCCTCGGTGAGTGAGCGAACGCGGGAGATCGGTATCAAAAAAGCCATCGGGGCCACGCAAAAACGTATATTAGCGGAGTTTTTAGTCGAAGCGGTGCTGTTGTCCTGCGCAGGGGCGCTGATCGGCATGCTGCCGGCGGGGCTTCTGTTACTTTTTCTAAACACGACGGTATCGCCGGCGGTGTTTTTGGCGCTTGCCGCGTTTTCGGTGTTCGTGGGTGTGGTGTTCGGCGTGTATCCGGCATACAAGGCCTCTAAATTGCCGCCGGTGGAAGCCTTGCGCAGTGAGTGACAAATAAAGACTTTTCACAGCGCAAAATCTGTGATATACTAATATTCACAGTTTATAAAAACAGACGGAGGTCTGCGTATGAGATCCGATAACCGGTCGATCGGGGCGGGCGTTTACAGCCTGTCTATCCCGGACACACGATTTAAAACCTCACAACTGACAGTGGCGCTGTTAATGCCGCTGAACAAGGAAACCGTAGAGGAGTACGCTCTTCTTCCGCGATTGCTGATCCGCGGTTGTGCGGCATATCCCGATTTCACGGCGTTGCATCGTCGCCTGAACCAGCTGTACGGTGCGGCGGTGACCGGCGATGTCGCCCGCATCGGCGAAACGCAAGCGCTCATTCTCACCGCCGAATGTACGAGTGACCGCTATGCGATCAGCGGTGAACAGTTGACCGCCGCGTGCGCGGAGCTGCTTTGTGAAATGCTGTTCCGTCCGGCTCTTGTAGACGGCGTGTTCCGCGCCGAGGACGTTGAAACGGAGCGTCGATGCCTGGCGGAGGAGGTGCGCGCCGAGATCAATGAAAAACGGTGGTACGCCCGCCGTCAGGCGGAGCGGCTGTTGTGCCCGGACGAGGCATACGGGATCGGGCGCTACGGCAGCGCCGAGACCATCGAGTCACTGACTCCGGAAGCGGTCACCGCCGCATGGCAGCGGGTGCTGAGGCAGGCGTCGGTACAGCTGATCCTGCAGAGCGATCGCGCCTTGCCTGAGGTGGAAGAAATGCTGTGCCGTGAATTTGCCGCCGTCAGCGGCAGAGAGCCGATCGTTTGTCATACCGATACCGTCACGCGGTTGCCGGAGTTTCGTCGGCAGGTGGAGCGTATGGAGGTCGGGCAGTCTAAGCTGGTGCTGGGTTTCCGTGCAGGCTGTGCCGAGCCGGATGCGGGCATCAATGCCGTGCGGCTGATGAGTGCGCTGTTCGGTGGGACGGCGACCTCGCTGCTCTTCAAAAACGTTCGTGAAAAGCTGAGCCTTTGTTATTATTGCTCGTCGGTTTATGATCGCATTAAGGGCGTGCTGTTCGTACAAAGCGGTGTGGACGAGAAAAACGCTGAACGCGCGGAGACTGAGATCTTGGCGCAGCTGGAGGCTATCCGACGCGGTGAGTTTACCGATGAGGAGTTGGAAGCGGCGCGCCGCAGTATCGTGCAGAGCTTTGAGGCGGTAAACGATTCGCAGAGCGCCCGATCGGCGTGGTATGTGTCGCAGGCGGCGCTTTCTGAGCCTACTACGCCGGAGGAAACGCGCGAAGCGATCGAAGCGGTCACGCGCGACGAGGTGATCGCCGCCGCCGAGCGCGTGCGGTATGAGTGTGCCTATCTGCTGGCGCAAAAGGAGGAAACGGCGGATGAGTAAGTGGACGGAGCTCACCTGCTCGCATACCGGCGAGCGGTGTTACTATATGCTGCACGCCTCAGGGTTGCCGATCTACGTGTGGCCGAAGGAGGGCTATGCCTCCGCGTATGCCGTGTTTGCCACTGATTACGGCGCCATCGACACGGCTTACATCGACCCCGAAACCGGAAAGACGGTGGGGCTGCCGGCGGGTATTGCACATTATCTGGAGCACAAATTGTTTGAAAACGAAGAGTGTGACGCGTTTGAACGGTACGCCAAGACCGGCGCGAATGCCAACGCGTACACCTCGTTCGACCATACGGCCTATTTGTTTTCCTGCACACAGAATCTGACCGAGTCGTTGGAGATCCTGCTGGATTTTGTACAGGATCCGTATTTTACCGAGCAAACGGTGGAAAAGGAGCGCGGCATTATCGGGCAGGAGATCCGTATGTGTGAGGATTCTCCCTCGCGCACGGTGTTTTGCAACCTGCTGACGGCGCTGTATCACCGTCATCCGGTGCGCATTGATATTGCGGGAACGGTCGAGTCTATCGCCGAGATCACACCGGAGCTGTTATATGGCTGCTACGAGAGCTTTTACGACCTGCAGAATATGGTGCTGTCGGTTTCCGGCAACGTCACCTGCGAGCAGGTGGAGGAGGTCGCAGACCGACTGCTCAAGCCGGCGCGGGGCAAGGTGCCGCCGCGTGCACCGGTGGACGAGCCGCACACGGCAGCGCGATCGCGCATCGAGGCGCGTATGCCGGTGGCGGAGCCGCTGTTCTATCTGGGCTACAAGGTGCCGCTTGAAGGCGTAAAAAGCGAGTCCGCGGCCGAGCTTGCGGCGGCGGAGGTGCTGCAGGAGCTTCTCGGCGGTCGCGCCAATCCGTTGTATGCCGATCTGATGCGCAAGGGGCTTATCAACGCATCGTTCGGTCTGGAATATTTTGACGGGCCGGGCTACGGCGTATGGATCGTAGGCGGTGAATCGCACGATCCGGATGCGGTGTGTGACGCGTTTCGCGAGGAAATCGCCCGCTTGAAACGAGAGGGGATCACAAAAGAGGAGTTTGAGGCAGCACGCAACGCGGTGTACGGTCGCCTGGTGTCGCAGCTCGATAACGTGGAATCGTGCGGCGATCTGGTGTTGGAAGCACATTTCGCCGGCAGATCACCGTTTGCCGCACTTGACGAAGTGGCAACTCTTGATATACAATCGGTGTATCAGCGTATTGCGCGTGATTTTTCGGACGAGGCGGCTGCCCTTTCGTTGGTGTTGCCGCTCGAAAAGAAAGGATGATCAAAATGGATTCCTATGTTTCGTTCCCCAAACTCGGCTGGACGATCTATCTGGACGAGGAATTGTTTTCCTTCCCGTTCTTCAACACCGAGATCAGCATCAAATGGTACGGTCTGCTGATCGCCGTCGGGTTTTTGTTGGCGGTGATATACGGCTTTCGCAATGCCAAGCGGTTTGAATTGCAAAAAGATCCGATGCTGGATGTGATACTGGTCTGCACGGTGATGGCGTTTATCGGTGCACGCCTGTATTACGTGCTGTTTTCGGACGATCGTGCGCAGTATTTTGCGGATCCTATTACGATTTTATATGTTTGGAAGGGCGGCCTTGCGATCTACGGCGGTGTGATCGGTGCGTTCGTGACGGCGTTGTGGATGTGCCCGCTCCGCAAGGTGTCCACCCTGCGGATGTTTGATATCGCTTCGATCGGCTTTTTGATCGGACAGGCCGTCGGCAGATGGGGCAATTTCTTTAACCAGGAAGCGTACGGCGGCAACACGGAGATGCCGTGGGGTATGACGGGCAGTTGGATCTCCAGCCCCGCAAACCCCTTGGCGGGTGTCGGCTATGATTACGATCTGCCGGTGCATCCGACCTTTTTGTATGAATCCTTGTGGTGTGCGCTGGGCTTTGTACTGTTACATATCGTGTCGCGCAAGGCGTACCGTTTCAAGGGACAACTGTTTTCAATGTACATCATGTGGTACGGTACCGGCCGTTTTTTCATCGAACTGTTACGTACCGACAGCCTGTATCTGTTCACCATGAAGGTGTCCTGTCTGGTGGCGGCGTTGTCCGTGCTTGGTGGGGTTATCCTGTTCTTTGTCTTTAAAAACCGTGACGGCCGTTCGCTGAATACGGCTGACGGTGAGGCAACCATTCCGCTTGCCGATCCCGAACAGTTCGCAGAGCTGTTGCAGGAGAAAACCGAGGCGCAGTATGAAGAAAAAGCACTCGAAGCGCAAGCATTTGAGCAGGAGAAAACCGAGGAGCGCTATGAAGAAAAGGCGCTCAAAGCGCAAGCGTTTGAGGAGGAAGACGATGGCGAAGAAAATTGACGGAAAAGCGATCTCCGCCGCGGTGCGGCAGGATCTGGCAAAAGAGGTTGAAGAATTAAAAGCGGCAGGCACGACCCCGGGGCTGGCGGTCATCATCGTGGGCGACGATCCGGCTTCCCGCGTGTACGTGAATAACAAAAAGAAGGGCTGTGCCGAGATCGGCGTGTATTCCGAAGAGATCGCCCTGCCGGCAACCACAACGCAAGAGGAGCTGCTCAAACATATTGAAGCGCTTAATGCGCGGGAGGATATCGACGGCATTTTGTGTCAGCTGCCGTTGCCGTCGCACTTGGACGATAAAGCGGTGATCGCCGCGATCGCGCCGCACAAGGACGTGGACGCGTTTCACGCCGCCAACGTCGGGCATATTATGATCGGCGACTACTCGTTTCTGCCCTGCACGCCTGCCGGCGTGATGGAGCTGTTACATCGCAGCGGCATTTCGGTGGAGGGTAAGGAGTGCGTTGTGATCGGCCGTAGCAACATCGTCGGCAAGCCGATGGCCATGCTGCTGTTGCATGAAAACGCGACCGTGACGATCTGCCATTCCCGCACCCGCGATCTGAAAGAGGTCTGCCGTCGGGCCGACGTGCTTGTTGCCGCGGTGGGCAAGGCCGCGTTCGTGACGCCCGACATGGTCAAGCCGGGCGCCGTGGTCATCGACGTCGGTATGAACCGTAACGCAGAAGGGAAGCTGTGCGGCGACGTGGATCCGGCGGTTGACGAGGTCGCGAGCTATCTCACTCCCGTTCCCGGCGGCGTCGGCCCGATGACCATTGCCATGCTGCTGAAGAACACCGTGACCGCCGCGCGCCGTCGCGCCGAACAAGCCAAAAACTAACGGCATAAAAAATCCGAACAAATTTTCGTTTTTTGCTTGACTTTTGAAAATCGGGTTGCTATAATGACATTGAAAGAAACATCTGTTCGGATTTTCCGAACGACCAAAAAAGGAGTTTTCGGTATGATCTTCAGTGTCGTTACAGCAGCCGTGTTCGGCGCGGTAAGCTTATATATGATGATGGCGGCCAAATGCACCGTTACCCGCCGTATGGCGTGGATCCCGCTGTCCATGTCGGCGATGGAGCTTGCGATGTGCGGTGTTCTCGCAATGGGGGAGTATCCTGTTCTGACTGCCATTTTGATGCTGTGCCGTTTGACGGTGCTCGTCTGTTGCACGCTGTCTATGAAGCGTGATGCGGCCATGGTGCGCAACCGTCGCCGTCGCCGTGAGGTGTGGCGTCGCGTGGCGTATGATATGGCCGCAGAGGTGCAGGCGATCCCGATGGAACGCTGTGCATAACACGGACGGATATAAGCGCTCGGTTGAAAGCCGAGCGCTTTTTCTTGCTTTTCCGCGGCAGACTGTATATAATGGTTAAAGATATGGGAGGCGTTAGCGTAATGTGGGATAATTTCTTGACGGTCGGCCAACAGGTGCTCATCCTGTTTGTGCTGGTGCTGATAGGCTTCATTCTCGGAAAAAAGAATATCATTACGGATAAGGGCGGTAAGATCTGCTCGGATCTGGCTCTCTTGGTGGCAACGCCCTGCGTTATCATCAAATCGTTTCAGCGCGAATACAGCACGGAACTTCTGCGCGAGCTCTTGATCGCGTTAGTAGTGGCGTTCGGGCTGCACGTCGTCGCGATCGTGATCACCCATATCGTGTACCGCAAGGATACGCCTACCACCCGCGTTTATCGCACCTCCACCGTGCTGTCCAACGCCGGTTTTATGGGGCTGCCGCTGCAGCAAGCGGTGCTGGGGGATCAGGGCGTAATGTACGGTGCTACCTATGTGGTGGCGATGAGCGTTACCATGTGGAGCTACGGCCTGCTGATCATGGATAGATCAAGCGGCAAGGTGCCGGTTCGCAAAATGGTGTTCAGTCCGGGCGTGATCGGCCTGGTCGTCGGTCTGCTGCTGTTTATCTGCCGCATCACTCTGCCGGAGATCGTTCTCACACCGTTGCAGCATTTGGGCAATCTGAACACGCCGTTGCCGATGCTGTTTACCGGCTATTATTTATCGAAGGTGAACATGAAGCAAGCGTTGAAAAACCGCGGCGATTACGGTGCACTTGCCATGCGGCTTCTCGTTGTGCCGGCGATCAGCATTGCGCTGATGTATGCGTGCGGTATCCGCGGAGTATTGCTCCTCTCGATGGCGGTGGCCTCGACCGCGCCCACCGCTGTGGCGGTTGCGATGTTCGCCGATCGGTATCATCAGGATGCCGAAACCTCGATCAACCTCGTTGCGCTGTCCACCTTGTTTTCGGTGGTGACAATGCCGCTGATCCTGGCGGCCGTGCAACTCGTTGCATAGCAAATATTGTGGGTTAAGTGGTGTTTGCCCGTGGGGCGAACACCACTTTTTGTATGCCAAAAAATAGTGATAGAAATTCACGTTTACGGGTTGATTTTTTCTGTAAAAGGGGGTATAATATAGTCACTGTGGTGCAAAGTGGAGCAAAGTGGTGATTTTCCACATTTTCCACCGAGTTTTCCACAATCCCAAATCTAAAACGGAGAATGCAGGATGTTATACGGAAGATTCCAACATAATATCGACGCAAAAGGCCGGTTGTTCGTGCCTGCCAAGCTGCGTGACAAGCTGGGTAGCCTGTTTATTGCCGCGGCCGTCATGGATCATTGCGTATGCCTGTATTCGATGGACGAATGGGAAAAGCTGCAGGAGGGTCTGGCGCAAAAGCCTATGACGCAAGCTCGCAAATTGCAGCGGTACTTATCGGCAAACGCCGTGGACGTGCAGGTCGATGCTCAAGGCCGCATCCTGCTTCCCCGCCACCTGCTGGAATATGCGGGCCTTGAAAAGGAAGCGCTGGTGATCGGCGCCGGCAACCGCGCCGAGGTGTGGAACCCCACCGCGTATGAAGCAGATATTGACAGCATGACCTCTGAGGAGGTCGAGGCGGAATTCGCCGAGCTGGGCTTCTGATATGAAGGACATACAAACCGCCGGTGGGTATCATCTCCCGGTTTTATTGGAAGAAACGATACGCGCCTTGAACGTCCGGCCGGACGGCGTTTATGTTGACGGCACGGCGGGCGGCGGCGGACACTCGTTCGCGATCGCCACACAGCTTATGAGCGGGCGGTTGATCTCGCTCGATCAGGATCCGGACGCGATCACACAGGCGTCCAAACGGCTTGCCGGTTTACCGGCCACCGTAGTCCACCGTAACTTCCGTTACATGGACGAGGTGTTGTGTGAGCAGCAGATCAATCGGGTGGACGGAGTGTTGCTGGATATCGGCGTTTCCTCCCACCAGTTGGACGAGCCGGAACGCGGTTTTTCGTATCACGCGGATGCACCGCTGGATATGCGTATGAGTCAGGAAGGTACGACCGCGGCAGACTTGTTACGGGAGCTTTCCGAACAAGAGCTGGCTGACGTCTTTTTCCGTTTCGGTGAAGAAAAATTCTCCCGCCCCATTGCTCGCGCGATCGTGGCGGCACGGCAACAACAGCCGATCGAAACCACCGCACAGCTCGCGGAGCTTATCAAGGGCGCTGTTCCCGCGGCAGTTCGTCGGGACGGGCATCCTGCCCGTAGGGTGTTTCAGGCACTGCGCATAGCCGTGAATGCCGAGCTGGATTGCTTGTCTGAAGCATTGGACATTGCATTTGACAGTTTACGGGAAGGCGGCCGCCTCGCGGTCATCACCTTCCATTCGTTAGAGGATCGCATCGTCAAGCAGCGCTTTGCGGCTTTTTGCAAGGGCTGTGAATGCCCGCCGGAGTTTCCGGTATGCGTTTGCGGGCGCACACCCGCCGGACGACTCGTGACGAAAAAACCGGTTGAGGCCTCCGCTGAGGAGCTGGCGAAAAATCCGAGAAGCCGCAGCGCAAAGCTGCGCTGTATTGAAAAGATCCACGAAAGATAAGAGCAAAGCACATTATTTAAGCAGAAAGGAGAGAGCGTTATGGCGGCTTACGGATCCGAAGCATACGATTTATCCATGTACGAGCCGAAGGCGAGAATCAGAGCTCTCCCCGGCAAAAAAGCGACCAAGGCGGAGAAACGCCGCGCTCGTTTGCAAAAGCTGCTTAACACGGCGGCAACGGTGGTGGTCTCCGGTGCGGTGCTGTTGGTGATCGCGTTTATGATCTCCAGTCAGGTGCGTTTGACGGAGCTTAACAGTGCCATCAGTCAGGCAGAAACAACACTCAGTGAGGCAGTGGGTGAAGCAAAGCGCCTTGAAAGCGAGCTCGCCGCCCAGACCTCCGCGCAGAGCGTGGAAGAATACGCAGAAAGCGTGGGGCTCCGTCAGGTAGAATCCGGCCAGATCGACTACATCACGGTGACGCCGGTAACTCCGGAATCAGCCGATGACGGTGTGGGCTTTTGGGCAACCGTCTGGAACACCCTGACGGCGTGGCTGCAATAGACGAGTTCTATATCGAGGAAACTTCCGTATATTTATAGAAGGAGCCTCGGACGGTGAGAGTTGGGATGGTAGCGTCTTGACTCTCTTTTCTTTCCTTATTGAAACGAGGTGAACCGGATGTCAACAAATCAAACAAAAGCGATAGGCCTGACCCGTCCTATGCGGAAACGCACGGTGGTCTGTATCACGGTAACGTTCTTGTGCCTTGCGCTTCTCGTCTGTCAATTGTTCCGTATCCAGGTTCTCGAACAGGACGAATGGCAAAAGCTGGCGGTCGCACAGCAGTTGGCAGACGTGGAGATTTCCGCTAATCGCGGTCAGATCTACGATGCCAATATGTCGGTATTGGCGCTGACGCGTGAGGTGTGTACCATTGTTATGGCACCTTGTAATATTCGCCGTGAGGTGACCCGCCAGAAGATCGCGGACGAATTGTCTGTGATGCTTGAGATAGACCGCGATACTCTGTACCAGCAAACACTGGACGGCGAGTCACAGTATAAAGTGATCAAATCCAAGGTGGATAAATCGGTCGGCGACACCTTCATCGAATGGGTCAACGAAAACAGCCTCGGCGGTGTGTTCCGTATCGTTACCGACTACAAGCGGGAATATCCGCTCAAAAACACGCTGTCCTGTGTGCTTGGCTTTGTCGGCAAGGATAATGTTGCCCGCGAAGGTCTGGAGCTGCAATACGATGAGGTGCTGTCCGGTACGCCCGGCCGCATGGTGGCGGCACAGAACACGTACGGCGACCACCTGCCGACATCCCTGCAATATGAATACACCGTGGACGCGACGGACGGAAACAGTCTGGTTTTGACGATCGATCAATACATTCAACAGGTCACCGATAAATATTTGGAAGACGCTATCACCGAATTTAAAGCGACGAATCGCGGTTGCGCGATCGTCATGGACGTGGAGACCGGTGCGATTCTGGCGATGTCTACCAAGGGCGATTACGATCCCAACGATTATCTGACGATCTCCAATCCTACCGTGGCGGAGCAGATCGCGCTGCTGTCGGGACAGGAGCAATCCGATGCCATCGTCGCGGCACGCTTGGAGCAGTACCGCAATAAGGCGCTTGACTTTTACGAGCCGGGCTCGGTGTTCAAGACCTTCACGGCCGCCATGGGTCTGGAGGAGGGCCTTGTCACGGAGGAAAGTGCGTTCTACTGCAGCGGTATATTCAACATTGCCGACCGCAACATGAAATGCTGGATCCATCCAAAGGGCCACGGCCAGCAGAACTTTGTACAGGCGATCGCCAACTCCTGCAACCCCTCGTTCATGACGCTCGGCACACGCATCGGCACCAAGCTGTTTTCTAAGTACTATGCGGGCTTTGGCTTTACCGCCAAGACCGGGGTCGATCTGCTCGGTGAGCAAACCGTCACGAGTGGATTGTACCACTTGCCTGAGGATATCACATTGGTCGATGTTGCGGCATCCTCGATCGGCCAGACCTTCAAGGTCACGCCCCTGCAGATGGTCACGGCGATGTCTGCTGTGGCAAACGGCGGCTATCTCATGCAGCCGTATATCGTGCAGAAGATCCTGGACAGCGACGGCAACGTTATTTCCAACACCGAGCCGGTCGTCAAACGCCAGATGATCTCGGAGGACACCTCCGAACGCATCTGCGCCATGCTGGAAAACGCCGTGAGCAGCGGCTCGATCAAAAACGCGTATATTTCCGGCTATCGCGTGGCGGGCAAGACCGGCACCTCGGAAAAGACCGAAACCAAATCCGAGGAAGACGAAGACGCAAACGTAGAGATCGTCGCCTCCTTCGGCGGTTTTGCACCGGCAGACGACCCGAAGGTCGCGGTGCTGGTGATGGTCGATGAACCGCAATATTTGAAATCCGGCGGCGGTGTTGCCGCGCCGTGCGCTAAAAAGATACTGAAGGATATTCTGCCGTATTTGGGCGTGGAACCGAACTATACCGAAGAGGAGATCGCCAGTCTTGATCGTAGTGTACCCAATGTGGTTGGCGCTACCGTCTCTGCGGCGGCGACCACTTTGAAGGCTTCTACACTGACGTATTACACCATCGGCAGCGGTGATACCGTTGTCAAACAGGTGCCGGCGAGCGGCACCTCCATCCCAAAGGGCGGCGCGGTGTGGTTGTATACGGACAACAGTGAGACGCAGATGACCACCGTGCCCGATTTTTCGGGGCGTACCGTGGCGCAGGTCAATCAGGCGGCGAACACCGCCGGTGTCAACGTATTGCTATCGGGTATCAGTACCTCGTCCGGTACGCCGACGGCAACGCGACAATCTGCAACCGCCGGACAAAAGGTGCCGAAGGGCACGGTCATTACCGTTGAATTCACCTATGCGGATACGATTTATTAGCCGATAAAATCTCCATGAGAGGACTCCTGTTTATGAAACGCTTTCATCGACAGGACGTTTCAATGCGGGCTCCCACCCGCCGGATGTGGCAACGCGCACTTATTATACTGATTGGTATCGTTATTTGCTTTTGCACGGTATGCGGTAAGCTGGCGGCTCTGCAGATCGCTCAGCACGAGCAGTGGCAGACTCTGGCTTCGGAGCAACAGCTGGCGGACAGCGTGATCTCGGATAAACGCGGTACGATCTATGACCGTAACGGCGTGGTGCTGGCACAAAGCGTTGAGGTCGCGACCGTCATTATGATGCCGTCGGAAATACCGGACGAAACGACACGCTTGATGATCTGTGACGAGCTTCCGGAGCTTCTCGGCATAGACGCGGCCAAGTTGGATAAACAGACCCAAAAGACCGGTTCGCGGTATGAGGTCATCAAATCGAAAATCGATGAGACGTTGCGTACCGCGTTCATCGACTGGGTCAAGGAGAAGGAGCTCACCGGTGTGTTTCGCGTTATTCAGGATTATAAACGCGAATATCCGAACGGAAGCACACTGTCCTGCGTGCTTGGTTTTACTGGAACGGACAATACCGGCCTGGAAGGCTTAGAAGCCAAATATAACGAATTGCTTGCCGGCAAGGCCGGCAGGATCATTACCACCAAAAACGGGTGGGGCGATGCGTTTCCGAATGATATTCAATACGAGACCACGATCGATGCCGAAGAAGGTGAAAGCCTGTATCTCACGGTGGATATCAACATTCAGAAGATCGTGGAAAACTACTTAGAGGTCGCAGTCGCGGAGACGGGCGCCGCCAACAGGGCGAGTGCCATCGTGATGGACGTCACCACCGGCGAGGTGCTGGCGATGGCGACAAAGGGGGATTACGACCTGAACAATCCCCGCGTTGTGCAGGATCCCGATACAGCGGCGCAGATCGCGCTGTTGTCGGGTGATGAACGATCCGATGCGTTGCTTGCGGCTCTGCAAAGGCAGTGGAAAAACAAGGCGATCTCTGAATTCTATGAGCCGGGCTCGGTGTTCAAGATCTTTACTGCCTCGGCGGCACTGCAGGAGGGTCTGATCTCGGAAAATTCCCAGTTCTTCTGCAACGGCACCTATACGATGGCGGGTGTACGCACAATGAAGTGCCATGTATTTCCCCGCAGTCACGGCAGCCAGACCTTGGCGGAGGCGATCTCCCATTCCTGTAACCCCGCGTTCATGAAGATCGGTTCTCTGCTCGGCACGAACCTGTTTCCCACATACCACGAACGGTTTGGCTTTACGGCGCTGACCGGTATTGATATGCTGGGCGAGGCGCGCGTCACCGCGGCATTGTATCACACGGCTTCCGCGATCACGGCGGTGGATGTGGCGACCTCGTCGATCGGACAGACCTTTAAGGTGACGCCTATCCAGATGATCACCGGCGTGAGTGCCGTCGCGAGTGACGGCAATCTCCGCATACCGTATGTTGTCAGTCGCAGTGTGGCGGCGGATGGGACGGAAACCGTTCTGAACAAACCTACCGTGCGCACACGCGTTATTTCGGAAAGCACGGCCTCGCGCATGCGTGCCATGCTGGAGGGCGTGGTGGACGGCGGCGGTGCCAAAAACGCCTATGTGGCAGGTTATCGTGTGGCGGGGAAAACCGGCACCTCCGAGAAAACCGATCAGGCGGCAGCGGCAAACGGCCGCAAAAACGCGGTCGCATCCTTTTGCGGCTTTGCACCGGCAGACGATCCGCGCATCGCGGTCATCGTGATGATCGACGAGCCGCAGACCTATGTCCGTTACGGCGGAACACTGGCAGCACCGGTGGCGCAAAAAATATTTGCCGACGTGTTGCCGTATCTGGATGTCCAGCCGCAGTATACGGAGGACGAACTGAAAGCACTGCGCACCACCGTGCCGGACGTTACCGGTAAAACGCTCTCCGCGGCCGGTGCTGTTCTCAAAAGCGTGGGCCTATCCTATCAAGCCGTCGGCAGCGGTACGGTGACCGCGCAAAGTCCCGCGGCGGGTACGACGATCACCAAAAACGGCACAGTCGTTCTGTATACCGACGGGCAGCAGCCCGAACAGGTGACCGTACCGGATGTCACGGCCAAAACGCTGTTGGAGGCCAACAAGCTGCTTACCGACGCAGGACTGAACGTCAGTATTGTCGGCTGGACGGACGAGGTCGATGACCTTAACACGCAACGGCAGGCGGTCGTTGCGGAACAATCGATAGAAAGTTCAAGTACCGTTCCCAAAGGAACGGTCGTGGAGATACGCGTTCTCTATACGGACGCGATCGAATAGAGGTGTGGATATGAAGCTGCTCAAAGTATTGGAAAGTATCCCTACGACAGGCTTTTCCGAAGACGTCGAGATCACGGCGCTTTGCCGCGATTCCCGTAAGATCACCGAAGGGTGTCTGTTTGTGTGTATTGCCGGAACCAAGATCGACAGCCATCAGTTTGCTACCGAGGCACTGGAAAAGGGTGCGGCAGCGGTGGTGTGCGAGCGTGATCTGGGGCTGTCGCGGCAGATCCTTGTGAGCGACGGCCGTGCCGCTTGGGCACAGCTGTGTGCCAACTGGTTTGACCGACCGTCCCAAAAGCTGTGCATGATCGGCATCACCGGCACCAACGGCAAAACCAGCACCTCGTATCTGCTTAAAGGCATCTTGGAGCGTGCGGGATATACGGTCGGTCTGGTTGGTACGATCCAAAACATGATCGGCGACCGAGTGGTACAGACCGGTCAAACCACCCCCGACCCGTACGAGCTGCAGCAGCTGTTTGCGGCGATGGTGGATGCCGGCTGTCGGTACGCGGTGATGGAGGTTTCGTCCCACGCTCTTGATCAGGAGCGGGTGACAGGCTGCCGTTTCGCCGCGGGCGTGTTTACCAACCTCACACAGGATCATCTGGATTACCACGGCACCATGGAGCAGTATGCCGCCGCCAAAAAACGGCTGTTTGCTATCAGCGATACGGCGATCTTAAACGTTGACGATCCGTGGTACCGCACGATGAGCGATGCACTGCCGTGTCCGGCGGTTACCTATTCGGCGGCGAGTGCGGATGCCGATTATACGGCGCACAACCTGCGTCAGCGTCCGGACGGGGTGGATTTTGAGTTGGTAACGACCGGCTTGATCGGTAGAGTGAAGCTCAAAACACCGGGTCGCTTTTCGGCCTATAACGCACTGGCGGCAGCCGCCTGCGCACTGACGCTGGGCATTGCGTTTGACGAGGTCGTGTCGGCGCTGTGTGATGCCGCCATTATCAAGGGCCGTGCGGAGGTCGTTCCCACCGGCCGTGATTTTACGGTGGTTATTGACTATGCGCACACCCCTGACGGTTTGAAAAACATCTGCGAAACCTTAAACGCCTGTAAAGCGGGACGGCTCGTGACGGTATTCGGTTGCGGCGGCGACCGTGACCGTACCAAGCGTCCGAAGATGGCGGCCGTTGCGGCGGCACTGTCGGATTTTGTGGTGGTTACCTCGGATAATCCGCGCACCGAAGATCCGCACGCGATCATCGAGGACGTTGTGGCCGGCCTGTCCGGTACGAGCGTTCCTTACAAGGTCGTCGACGACCGGATCCAAGCCATCCATTGGGCGATCCAAAATGCGAAAGCGGGCGATACGATATTGCTCGCGGGTAAGGGTCATGAAACCTATCAGATCTTAAACAGCGGAACGATCCATCTGGACGAGCGGGAAGTCGTGGCGGATGCACTGAATGCGAATAACACCTGAACAGATGAAATGAGGAGTATAAAACATGGGTATACTGGTATCGGCGGTATTGATCGTGACAGCACTGTTGGCGTTCTTTTTGTCCGAGCGGTTGGGCAAGGCGCTGATCCCGGTGCTGCATCGGCTGAAATTCGGACAGACGATCCGCGAGGAAGGCCCTGCATGGCATAAAGCAAAGCAGGGTACCCCCACGATGGGCGGCGTTATCTTTATCGGCGCTATGCTGATCGTGGTATTGCTTGCCATGCTGATCTGTCAGCTGTTTTTGCCGGTCAAGGTCGTGACCGACGCCGATACCGTTGCCACGGTCACGCGGCTGTTTGCCGGTATCGTAATGGCGATCGGCTTTGGTGTGATCGGCTTTTTGGACGACTATATTAAGGTGGTCAAAAAGCGCAATCTGGGGTTGACAAGCCGTCAAAAGCTGTTTTTGCAGATCGGCTTATCCGGTGGCTATGCGTTGCTTGTATATCTGACGGGCGGCACCCAGATCCACGTTCCGTTCTACGGAACCTGGACGGCCGGACTTTGGTTTGTCCCGATCGCGGTGTTTATCATCGTCGCGATGACCAATGCCACGAATCTGACCGACGGTGTAGACGGTCTGTGCGGCTCGGTGTCGGTGATCGTCTGCTTGTTCTTACTGATCTTATGCGGTGACTCGCTCGGCTACGGCATCGTAACGGCGGCAGCTGCGGGCGCGATCGCCGGCTTTTTGGTGTGGAACTTCCACCCCGCACGGGTGTTTATGGGTGATACCGGTTCGCTGTTTATCGGTGGCGTGTTGTGCGCCGTTGCGTTCGGTATCGGAAGGCCGCTGCTCCTGCTGCCGATGGGTATCGTGTATTTCTTTGAGACGGTTTCGGTGATGTTGCAGGTCACCTACTTCAAGTTGACGCACGGCAAGCGCTTGTTCAAAATGAGCCCGCTGCACCACCACTTTGAGCTGTGCGGCTGGAGCGAGAACAAGATCGTCGCGGTCGCATCCCTCACAGCCGCGATCGGCTGTGCGGTCGCTTTATTGGTGACGGTATTGTAAAACTTTTTTAAGGAGAGAGCTATCATGGCAAAACGGGCGACAGCTGCACATGCAGCACCGGACAACGCGTTGCCGAAAAGCAAAGGGCGACAGCGTTTGTTTTCGTTTGCTACCGGTTTCGATATGCCGTTTTTTATCCTGCTGATCCTCGTGTTGGCGGTGGGGCTGGTCTGCCTGTTTTCCGCCAGCTTTGCGTATTCGTATTACCGTAACGACGGTGACAGCTACTATTACATCAAGCGCCAGCTGATCTATGCGATCGTCGGATTGGTCATTATGATCGCGGTGTCGTTTGTTGATTATCATATCCTGCGACGCTTTGCCATTCCGATCATGCTGGGCTCATGGGGCCTTCTGGGTCTGGTTATGTTACTTCCTGAGATCCAGAATGTTCATCGCTGGATCCGTATCGGGCCGATCAACATTCAGCCGTCGGAGATCGCGAAATTTGCGATCATTTTGCTGTTTGCTCACGTGATATCCCGCAATCCGGATATGATCAAATCACTGAAGAAGGGCTTTCTGCCTTTGCTGGGAATTCTCGGCTTTACCGCCGTTTTGATTCTGGTCGAGCCGCACTTGTCGGGCACGATCCTGCTGCTGATGATCGGCCTTGTTATGCTGTTCATCGGTGGCGCGCGGCTGCCGCACTTGGGTACGATCATTGCGATCGGTGCTGTCGGTGTGGTGGTCATGGTCGTCTTTTTGGGATATGAACAGGACCGTATCGACGTATGGCTGGATCCCCTCGGCGTGTACACCTCGGATGTGGTGTATGAATCGGGGCAGACCGGCCGCGATGCCGCCTGGCAGACGGTGCAGTCGCTGTACGCGATCGGCTCCGGCGGCCTGATGGGCGAAGGGCTCGGCAACTCGCGGCAAAAGCATTCATTCTTGCCGGAACCGCAGAACGACTTCATTTTTGCTATCGTGTGTGAGGAGCTCGGCTTTGTCGGAGCCGTACTCATCATACTGTTGTTTGCCGCACTGGTATGGCGCGGTTTCGTTATCGGCATGCGGGCGCCCGATAAATTCGGCTCAATGCTAGCCATCGGTCTGATCGCGCAGATCGGTATTCAGGTGGTGTTCAATCTCGCGGTGGTAACCAACTCGTTCCCCAATACCGGCATCAGCTTGCCGTTCTTCAGTTACGGCGGTTCATCACTGATCATGTTATTGGCGCAGATGGGCGTGGTGCTGTCCATCTCACGGCAGACAAAACAGCGGGCAGGGGGATAAACGATGCGTATATTGATGGCAGGCGGCGGCACGGCCGGACATATCAATCCGGCACTTGCGATCGCCGATACGATCAAAAGCAAACACCCGGATGCTGAGATCTTATTTGTCGGTGTCAAGGGCAAAATGGAAACGACCCTCGTTCCTGCGGCGGGTTATCCGCTGAAGACCGTGACGGTGCAGGGCTTTCAGCGGCGTCTGTCCTTAAAGAATATCGGCCGCAATGTGGCGGCGGCATACCACGCGGTTACCGCGGGGTGGGAGGCATCGCGCATTATCAAAGACTTTTCTCCCGACCTTGCCATCGGTACAGGCGGCTATGTCTGCGGGCCGGTACTCCGACACGCGGCGCGGTTAGGCGTGCCGGTTCTGTTGCATGAGTCGAACGCTTTGCCGGGTGTGACGGTCAAGATGCTGGCAAAGCACGCGACGGCCGTTATGATCTCGGACGATTCTGCACGCAAGCACTTACCGGAGGGAACACGAGTGGTGGTCACCGGCAATCCGCTGCGCCGTGACTTTACGGCGATGGACCGGGAAACGGCGCGCCGAGAGTTGGGCGTAGACGAGCGACCGCTCGTGCTGTGCTTTGGCGGCAGCTTGGGCGCGCGTCATCTCAACGAGGCGGTAGCGGGTGTGTTAAAATATAACCAAGAGGCGCAGAACCTGCAGTTTGTTGTGGGAACCGGCAAGGGCGAAAATCATCGGAAAATGCAGGCGCTTCTTAAAGAACTCGGCGTCCGTCCGGACGGCGTTCACGTACGGGTGCGGGAATATATTGACGATATGCCTCGCTGTATGGCGGCGGCGGATCTCGTCATTTCCCGCTGCGGTGCCATGACGCTCAGCGAGCTGCCTGCCATGAAAAAGCCGT
>CAYZXC010000005.1:0-23577 GCA_964482275.1 uncultured Eubacteriales bacterium | reverse complement strand
GATTTTCGTTGCTTTGTGGTTTGTTATCATCGCAAGGCTTACGCGAAGATGCCGCCGCTTTTATCCAGTACCGCTAAGCGTCGCACCGTGTATACAAGCGGTGCTATTCCCGAAAACACCTCCAACGCCGTCATCACCAACGAGGGGTTCACGGTATCGGCACTGCTGCACGGTAAGGTAAGCTCGATCACGCAGCCATCAGCCGTTTCGGTAACGGTCGGATTCGATGCCGCAAGTGCCGGTTTTAGGTCGACCGTCTTATAGTCTTTTTTCTTGGTACGCTTTTGCACGAGGATCTCCTCTTTGGCAAGTAACGCGCGCACCGTATCCGCAGGGCATGCAACACTGAGGCGGTAGACCGCGCGGTCCACCTCCCCCGCCTTTTTGTTCGCCCACGCGGCACCGACGATCTCCAACCCCTCCGGCATGACAGCGCCCAGCCGTGTTGTCAGCTCGGTGAGATCCATGTCTTGTTCCAAGCGAATATCCATCGTTTCGCGCTCGCCCTCAAAGCCGAGCGAAAGCGGCGAGGCAAAGGTCAGGTACGGGTGTCGGTTAAAGCCTTCCGTATACCAAATGGGCAAGCCCGCGCGCCGCACGGCACGGGTCATGGTACGGTTGAGATCCAGATGAGAAATATACCGTGCTCTGCCGAGTTTGCGGAAGGTCACGCGCACGGTACGAAACTCCTTAACGTCGTTCAACGCAGATCCCTCCCTTGAAGCAAGTGGCGCCGCAATGTGAGCACTGCTGACGGCAATTGGGCGTCGTCGTGCTCTCGTGCGCTTTGCGGTTTTCCGCAAGTAAAAAGGCCTTGGTGACACCGATATCCAGATGATCCCATGGGAAGATCTCATCCTCAGCACGGCGGCGGCACGCGTAAAAATCGGGGTCCAGTCCTACATCGCGGAAGATGGACATCCATTCGTCAAAATTGAAATGCTCCGACCACGCGTCCAGATTAAAGCCTCGGTGAAATGCTTCCAAAAGTGCTTTTCCCAAGCGCCGATCACCGCGTGCCAGCACCGCTTCCAAATACGAGGTTTCAGCATCGTGCCAACTAAGGGATATCTTGCGTGTGGTCACCGATTCGCGCAACAGCTTCTGTTTCTCACGCAGCTGCTCAATGGTATCCTGCGGTTCCCATTGGAACGGTGTAAACGGTTTCGGGACAAAGCAGGAAACGCTGATAGAGACCGAAACGCCCTTTCCCTTTGGCTTGTCCGGATTACGGTAAAAGCAATTTACGATCTTTTGACCGAGCTCGTCAATACCGATAACGTCCTCTGCTGTCTCGGTGGGAAGTCCCATCATAAAATACAGCTTCACCGATGTCCAGCCACCTGCAAACGCTTTAGCGGCAGTGCCGAGGATCTCGTCTTCGGTGAGATTTTTATTGATCGCATCGCGCAGACGCTGCGTGCCCGCCTCCGGCGCAAAGGTAAGACCGCTGCGGCGCAGCACGTTCAGACGGTTTGCCAGTTCCTCCGAGAAGCCGTCCACGCGCAGGGACGGTACCGTAATATTGGTATGCTCCTTTTCCGCCCAGGACAGCAGGCGTTCGAGCAATTCTTCTAAATGTGTATAATCACTGGTCGACAAGGAGGATAGCGAAAACTCCTCGTACCCACTTGACTCGCACAGACAGCGACTTTGGCGATCAATGGTATCCACCGATTTTTCACGCACAGGACGGTAAATGAAGCCCGCTTGACAGAACCGACAACCGCGAATACAACCCCGAAAAATTTCGGTCATGGCACGGTCGTGGACGATATCAATGAAAGGCACCACAAAAGACTCCGGATAATACGCCGTATCCATATCGCGGATGATGCGCTTGCGCACCGTAGCCGGTACACCGTCCAGCGGGGTCACAGCGGCGATCGTGCCATCCTCATGGTAGGACACATCGTAAAGAGAGGGCACATAGACCCCCTCAATGTTCGCAGCTTCACGCAAAAACGCCGTCTTATGATAACCGCGCCGCTTATGCTCACGGTACAGCTCCATCAATTCCAGATTGACCTCTTCCCCTTCGCCGAGGATAAACAGGTCGAAGAAATCGGCAAGCGGTTCGGGATTGTACGCACAGGGACCACCCGCCACCACGATCGGCATATCGTCACCGCGTTCGCTGCTGAGAAGCGGAATACCGGCAAGATCCAGCATATTCAGAATGGTGGTATAGCACATCTCGTATTGCAGCGTGAAGCCGACAAAATCAAATTCGCGAACGGCATCGCGGCTCTCCAACGCAAACAACGGAATGCCGTTTTCACGCATGAGCGTTTCCATATCCGTATCCGGTGCGAAAACGCGCTCACACCAAAAATCCTCCACGGCGTTCGTAAGACCGTAGAGTATTTTCATACCGAGATGCGACATACCGACCTCATAAAGATCCGGAAAGCAAAACGCAAACCGCACGTTGACCCGGCTCTTGTCCTTCACGACACTGTTAAGCTCACCGCCGGTATACCGCGCGGGCTTTTGCACCTTATCAAACAGTTGCTCCAATGTTAACGCCATGGATATCCTCCCGAAAAATAAGCTGAGACCAGTATACTGCATTTTTCGGGAATTTTCAATGCTTCTCTTTAAAGAAAAGCAACAAAAGCAAATAACCGCTCATTACGAGCAGCGTAAAATTGTGGGTATCTGACAACAAAAGCCAAAACCCCACGACCGCTAGCGGAAAGATTACCAAAACGGAAACGACGCACATAACGCGCGACGCCTTATCCTCGGTCATGCGCAGGCAAAGTAAAGCGTACAGGGCTTCTCCGCCATCCAAGGAGGATACCGGAAGCAAATTAAACAACGCCAGTCCCGCGTGTATGACCGCCGCCGTCGGTTGCCCCAACCGCCAAAACAGTGTAAAGCAAAATACATTGACAAGCGGGCCGGCAAGCGATACGACAGCGGCCGCCCCATAGCTGAGATAGCAGCCCCGATCGCGTTCAACGCGGATGCCGAAAATGCCCATTGTCACACACCGCGGGCGGTCGTGTACAATGAGCATCGCGAGCGCGTGTCCCGCCTCATGCAAAAGCGAGGCCAACAGGCAAAGCAATACAAGGTTACTGTCATCCCACGACATCAGTGCGATAACAGCCGCCGGAAACAGCAGGCTCAAACGAAACGTGATACCGCCAACGGTTCGCTCAAGCATCTTCGCTCTCCGTCGCAAGCCAGGCGGATACCGTATCGGCGATGCCGTTATCGGTCAGCGCGTCGCGAAAGGTGCCGCGAAGTTCCTCATAAAAGCTTCCGCCAATCAATCGTGCAAGTAACGCAATGAGCAGAACAACGCCGCATACCGCGCTTTGGGTCAACAGTAAAGCGGTATCCGAGCGATTCAGTTGCTTGCGGCGTGTGCGTTGTTCTGCCATGGTTATCTCTCCCTTATACGATAATACAGATCAGCCCGTTACAGCCTTCGTTAATGATGCGCTCGACGGTTTCCTTAAGCTTCAGACGCGCGTCGCCGGGCATACGGTATAATTTGTTGTGCAACCCCTCGTTGACAAGACCGTACAGTGAGGTGCCGAAGATGTTGGATTCCCATATCTTAGACGGATCTTCCTCAAATTCACGCAGCAGATAGTTGACCAGTTCCTCGGATTGCTTTTCCGAACCGACGATCGGTGCGACCTCGGTGGTGATATCTGCTTTCATCATGTGGATGGACGGCGCGGTCGCGCGCAGGCGAATACCGTACCGTCCGCTCTGCTTGATGATCTCCGGTTCCTCCAGCGACATTTCATCCAGTGCCGGCATAACGATCCCGTAACCGGTATTCTCGACCTGTTCAAGTGCTGCTTTGATCTTATCGTACTTTTGACGAATACCGCTCAGCTCCGTCATGCAGCGCATCAGATCACCTTCGTCGGACACCGGAATACCGGTCGTTTCGCCCAGTACGCGGTAGAACAGATCGGGCTTGACATTGACCTGTACGACGCCGCTACCGTTACCGAGCTGAATGCTGTTGAGGGCGGTGCTGCTGATATACTCGCAAGCATCCATACCCTGCTGCAGATCATTCAGTTCGCGGATCTTTTCGATACCCACGACCGAACCTTTGATGCTGTCCATCATACTGCGACGAACAGGATGCGTATGGTCAAGCTCCATCACCCACGACGGCAAACGGAACCCGATCTCCCGAACCGGAAATTCAAACAAAATGGTTTCCAAAATACCGCGAATATCCGTCTCACCGATCTCCAGACAGTTGACCGGACGCACCGGTACACCGTATTTTTCGCTCAGATCCCTGCACAGTGCTTGCGCCTGTTCACCGTTCGGTTCGGTCGTGTTGAGCAACACGGCAAACGGTTTATGCAGATCCTGCAGTTCACGGATGACGCGTTCCTCTGCCTCAGCATATTCTGCACGCGGGATCTCGGTAATGCTACCGTCGGTGGTGACCACCAGACCGATGGTGGAGTGTTCAGCGATGACCTTTTGCGTACCGACCTCCGCCGCCATATTAAAGGGTACTTCTTCCTCAAACCACGGCGTTTTTACCATGCGAGGTGCGTTTTCCTCAATGTATCCCAGTGCTGAGGGAACGACATAGCCGACACAATCGATCATACGCACCTTCATACCGGCTGCTCCGCTGACCGTGATGCCCACCGCCTGTTCGGGAATGAATTTCGGTTCGGTGGTCATGATCGTACGGCCGGCAGACGATTGCGGGAGCTCGTCGATCGCTCGCTCACGGCTGTATTCGCTGTCCATATTCGGCAGAACCAGGGTGTCCATAAACTGCTTGATAAAGGTTGATTTGCCGGTGCGTACCGGACCGACCACCCCGATATAAATATCGCCGCCGGTTCGTGTGGCGATATCGTGATAGATGGTGTTACTGGCTGTCATGTTCCTTCCTCCGCTCACATCGTTTTTCGTTTGTATATTCCTATGTGAAACGCCAAACAAATATGACAAGCCGGTTAGAAATAGCAACGGCGCCGCTTGCGATCGCAAGGGGCGCCGTTGCCAGTAGGACACTGCCAATTATTTTTATGTTTATATTTTAACTATAACAATGACGTCACCAAGCAGAAAGCAAAACCGATTACAAGGTTATGATTATGGGTAGAATGGTGCTTACTTTATAACGATATGTACAAAGATAGAAAGCAAAGTTTATGTGATATCGTAGGCGTACGGCATATCCAACATTTTATACTTGGCACCGGCCATGGCGTTAAAGGGTAGCTGTTCCCACGGGCTGTCACCGATTATTTCCTTTACGGCATCAAGATTCGCCTTTGTGTCGGTAACGCCGGGAACCAACGGTGTTCGAATAACAAACGGTTTTCCGCTTTGTCGTAGGATCTCAAAATTACCAAGGATCCGTTTGTTGCCGTGTCCGGTATACCGTTTGTGCTGTTCATCGTCAACTAATTTGATATCCATGATGATGAAATCCAGCTTGTCGATTACCTTCTTAAAGATCGTACCGTCCGCGTAACCACTTGTTTCTATACAAAGGTGGTAGCCGTTTAACTCTTCTGCCAGTTCCAGTAAAAACGCAGGTTGAGCCAGCGGCTCACCGCCCGAAAAGGTAAAGCCGCCGAAGGATTCGCCCAAGATCGCAGCAGACTCTTTCAGTTCTTCCGCCAGTTCTTTAGCGGAGACTTCCCTGCCGGCTATCTCCAGACAATTTTCGGAACAGACGTGTATACATCTGCCGAACGGTTGACATTCCTCGTGTGCACACGCTTTTTGGCAGTTTTGGCACCCCACACATCGCGCTTGCTTGTACATCAGCTGCGGTTCAAAGCGTAACCCTTCGGGGTTATGGCACCACTTACAGCGCAGAGGACAACCCTTGAAGAACACGGTGGTCCGAATGCCAGGCCCGTCGTGTATGGCCATTTCCTTGATATCAAATATCGTACCCGTCATACGGAATACGCCTGCCGTGCAATGACGTGATCCTGATACTCTTTATCAAGCTCCACAAAGTAGGCACTCCAGCCCCAGATACGCACCACCAGTTGCTTGTGGTTTTCGGGATGCTTTTGCGCATCGAGCAATTTCTCGCGGTTGATGGTATTGAGTTGGAGTTGATGTCCGCCTCTGTCGATATAGTTCTTTACGAGCATACCGACTTTTCGCACGCCATCGTCATCGGAAAATACGCTTTGATGGAATTCTAACGTGAGCGGACCGCCGTTGATCGCATCCATAAAGTTCTGCTTTGTCATAGAAGCAATGACCGAAACCGGCCCCTTGACCTTTGCGAACAAGCTGACCGAGAAATTCGTACCGAACGGCTCTTTGTCGCGTCTGCCGTCGGGCGATGCACCGATCTCGTTAGCGTGCCACAGATAATACATCGCAGAACCGGGACCGACGCGGTAAATACCGCCGCGGCAGTTGACCTTGCCTCTGAACGCAGCCGCTAACGTATCAAGCAATTCCGTGGCAATGGAATCCACGAAATCGTCGTTGTTACCAAGCTTCGGTGCCTCGTACCGCAGTTTATGCAGCAGTTCGGGCGTGTTCTCAAAATTCGCGTCCACCGCGTCAATCAGTTCTTGTTTGCCGAGAGACTTCTCCTCAAACACGTACTTCTTGATAACCGCCAAGCTGTCGGCAGCAGTAGCAATACCGGTACCGTGAACGCCTAAGTTGTTGTATTTGCCGCCCGTGTAGATATGGCAATCCATCAAAACGTTCAAAAACGGTGACGGCACAAACCAAATGTTGTTGATGCTGTGACGGATCTTATCGCTCTCTTTTTGAATTTCTTTTTGCACGCACCCAAAGAATTCATCATACGTGTTGCAGGAAAGCAGATCCCGATGCAATGCCACGTCCACCGCCTTCGGATACGATACGGCAGCAATGTTCGCAATATCCGCACCGACTTTGGGAATAATGAACTCCCAACAGGCGGCTACCGTGTAGTTTGCCGCATCGTCGTGCTCATACCCCAATTTTTCCAGTGCGGGGATCACGATATCGTCGTTGGAATACTGCGGAAAACCAAGACCCGCTTTGGTAAGGGTGCTGGCAAGGGTATACCGCTCTGCCGGAGTATCCTTGGAAACACGCAAATTGATCTTCGGATCGATCATTTTGTTGTTATAGGACGCTTTCAGGCACAGCTCGGACAACAGATTAAACACGTCGTTGCCATTTTCGTCTATACCGCCGAGCATCATGCTCTGGCCGTTATCACCTTGCTGAACGCCTACGTAAATGTCGCTGTCCTTGTTGAACGACAAGAAGAAATCTTCGAGCAGCTCCAAAGCGGTTTCTTCGGTATAAAGTCCCTTTTCCATATCAGCTTTGAGATACGGATACATATGTTTATCGAACCGACCGAGGGTATTGTGATAATTGCCTTCCAACCACAAGGCATAATGAATGATGCGGAAGAACTGCAACGCTTCACGGAAATTACGCGCGGGATATCGCGGCACCTGCGTCAGAATCTCCACCAGATCGGTGCGGTTTAACCGCTTCGCTTCCGCTAGATACTTGTCGGAAAGTGCCAAAATATTATCAATGGCTTTTTTGCCGTACGGATCGGCAGATTCTCTTTTTTTGAGCAACCCGACCGCAATGGTATCGTAATAGTTCGGTGATACGTTGGACATAAAGCCCAGTTCGTGAATATAGTGTTCGGCGCGGATCGCCTCCCACTCGGCATCGGTAAAGATGGCGGGCAGGTTTTCGACCGTGCGCAAAAACACGATCTGTTCGCCGTCCAAGATCACCGCTTTTTCTTCGCGCGACACCCGCTCAAAACGGTCGGTCATACGGTCGATGGGACTCATTTTTTTGGCAGAATATTCCCCTGCCAGATCCCAATCCAGATGCCGGCGATATTGATGATGCTCTTTATTCAGTATAAAACGATAGAGATCCTGATTCATAAACATTCTCCTTTTTCGCTTGCTATCTTCAGTATATAGCATTTTCTTGACAAAAACTCGCCGTATATAGTATTATATAAGCAAGATTTTATCTTTAATGGGAGAATGCTATGATTTTCCACCAAGCGCACAACTCATTATCCAATTACAATTACAACACGAATATTTACACGGATAAGGTGTGGGATTACCATTTTCACAAAAACCCGGAGCTCATCTATGTCATGGAGGGGGCCGTTAACTGCACGGTCAACAACGTTCCCTACCGCTTGACAGCGGGTGATTTCGGGCTGTGTTTGTCCTATGATATTCACCGTTACGTACCCGAACCCGATACGGTGTACTGGGTGTTGGTATTTTCGGAGGATTATATTCGGTATTTATCCAAGCAACTGTCCGGCAAGACCGGCGACGGCTTTTCATTCCGCTGCAGAGCGGCTGTTGAAAGCTTTGTCAAGGAGCAGCTGATCAACACCTCCCCTACCACCTTATCCCTAAAATCCTCCTTATACGCCGTTTTAGAGGACTATCTGAACAGTATCAAGCTGAACGATAAATCCACCAAAGAGACCCGTATCGTGGCGCTTATTTCCGATTACGTTATGGAGCACCACACCCAGAAGCTCACACTTTCCGATCTGGCAAAAAAGCTCGGTTACGATTACAATTATATGTCCCGCTATTTTCACAACGCCTTCAATATGACCTTTTCCGATTTCGTCAACATTTACCGCATGGAAACGGCAACCCGACTTTTGGAAGATACCGACGAGAGCATCACCGCCATCGCGTTTAAGAGCGGATTTCAAAGTGTCCGTGCCTTTAACAATTTCTTCAAAAAAAGCACAAGCCTATCACCGTCAGAATACAGAAAAGCATCCCGATGATCGGGATGCTTTTTCAGTTATCGATCCGTTATCTTGCAACAGCAGTAGCCTTGGTTTGCTTTGCGTTCACCATAACCGGTGAAAGTGCGGTGTATGAGGTAACGCCTAAAACCGTTTCGCCGTCAATTTGAAGCGCCGTTGGACGGTCGTACTCAACCGTGATGTCATGGCCCGTCAGCACCTCGATAATGTCGGTATGCTTAATGTGCTCGCCCTTGAAGAGCGAAGGAAAAGCGCACAGCGTTTTCAACTTACCCGAATCGTGCAAAACCATAACGGACAGTGTCTTTTCCTTGCCTTTTCTGTCCTGATTCGGGGTCGGCATCATACCGCCGCCATAGAACTTGCCGTTCATCGTGGGTGCCATCCACACCTTGTCGTATGTATGGGTCTTTCCGTCCACCGTCACCCTGGCTTTGGTCGGCTTATAGTGGAACAAAAGGCCCTTTACAGCGATAGAGGTGTAATTGACCTTCTTGCCGGAAATATTCTTCAGCTCATCGCCCACTTCACAGCAGTAACCGTCAATGCCATAACCCACGCCGTTGATAAAACGGTATTTTTTGCCCTTGACTACGACACAAGGAAGATCCTGTAAATACTCTTTTATGGGGAACGGAGCGCAGCCCTTTTGATATCCGAGCTCGTGAGCAAAGTCATTGCCGGTCCCGTTCGGGAAATATAGGACTTCGTTATGAAAATCGATCCCCTCCGTAGCGTTGACAAAACGGTTCAACGTACCGTCGCCGCCGGCGAGAATAAGAAAGTCGTCGGGTTCAAGCCCGGTTAGAAACACTTGATAATCCTTAACATTGAGAATGTCAATAAGCTTGAGTGGGGCATCTATGATCACCTCAAGCATTTTTATTTCTCCAACGTTGTTACCGACTCCCGCTTTGGGATTATACAAAACATAACCAATACCCATTTTTATGCTCCTATCCGTTTTTGCTGTTTCATTGGTTTCTTGTAGCACAGGAAATGCGCAACTAAGCAAATCGGCAGCGCAGCGAACAGATCAATAATCGAATGCTGTTTCATAAATACCGTAGACAAACAGATCAGCACCGCTACGATCACGAACGCCGTTTTCAGACCTTTTGATCTTATCCGCTTTGACCACAACGCCGCCTCCATCACTGCCATAGAACCGATCACGTGAATGGAGGGACATACATTGGTATTCGTATCGAACTGATAAAAGCCGGCGATGAAGCGTGTCAGAATATTATCTCTTTCAAACTCGATTGGACGAAGCTCCTGACAAGTCGGAAATATAAAATAAATCAGCATTGCCGCCGAGTATGTAATCGTGATGTATTTCATCATCCGGTTAAAAGTATCAATATCGTAGAGCAAGGTGTAAAGGTGCATCCCTATCAAATACACGAACCAGAAAAGATACGGTATCAAAAACCATTCACAAAACGGTATCAGATCGTCAAGCCTGCAATACACGGGGTAATAATAGTCGACCCGATAGAAGCGTTCCACGAACAGAAACAGCAATCCGAACACCGGCCAGAACAGTAGCCGTTTCAGGTGCTTGAATTCGTCAGATGAAAGGGTATTGATTCTCAAGTTTCGATAGTCAACGATCGGTCTGTTCATGATGCCCTCCGCTAAGCTGCCGCTCCGTACCTTCCCGAATACAGAATGATCAAACAGCACTTCTCCCCTTACGTAATCTCGGATCCTACGCTCATTTTTATAAGTTTCCGCTAAGTCCGTTTAGCGGATCATTCAGCGCCCCGATTCAAGGCATTGTAGATGCACTCCGAAGCGTTGCGTTTCTCCAGCTGCGAAAGTGATCTCCGGCTTAGTGCGTAACGGTTCGTATCGGTCAGGAGTTCCGAGCAGATTTTTGTCAGCTCATCCGCATCGGCGCCAATGCTCGCGCCGCCGATATCGCAGTAAAATCTGCCGTTGTAAGCCTCGCAGCCGGCGACCGCTTTGATATACACCATCGGCAGGTTCTTAGCCGCCGCCTCGGTAACGCTGATCCCACCCGCCTTCGTTAAATACAGGTCAGCACTGTCCAGAACGGCAGACATATCTTTTACAAAGCCGCAGATATGAAGATTCTTTCGGTCGCCGTATTTCCGTTCGAGCTGTCCCTTTAATTTATCGTTTGTGCCGCAGATCACCGTCAGGTCAAAGCCTTCCCGTAATTGAGTTGTTAGCATATCCGCCAGTTTTTCCATCGGACCGCATCCCATACTGCCGCACATCATGACCATATGCTTGTGACTCGGCACGATCCCCAAAGCTTGCTTTGCTTCATCCTTTTCGACGTGGCTGTAAAATATCTGCCGGATCGGTATCCCGCTGGTGACGATCTTTTCCTTCGGAATGTTGGGGCATTCAAAATCACCGCTGAGTCTTTCGTCGGGGATGAAATAATAGTCCAAATTGCTGTCCTTTACACTCGGACTGCAGGTGTAGTCCGTGGCAACGAAAGCGGTTTTGACCGGCAGCGTATACCGCCTTTGCATTTCGGTCAGCATAAGAGAAGCAAAGGGATGGGTACAGATGATCGTATCGAAAGCTTCGCGTACGACGTACTCGTACAGAGCATCAGCGCCCTTCCCGAAAAAGTTGTACATCAGCGTCTTTTCTTTGAAAACGTTCGTATGTCTTTCGGTAAAGCCGTATCCCCAGTTAAACAGCCACGGAAGCTTTCTATACACGAAAACATGGCCCCACGAGATAAAGCGGGAGGTCGTTTCGGAGATGAAACGCAAGGAATCTTCTATAGCACAGTTTTCACCTTGGGCATCAAGGACTTCTTTTATCGCTCTGGCACAGGAATTATGTCCCTCGCCGGTATTGCAGCTCAATATCAAAGCTCGCATGTTGCTACTGCACCCCTTCCGTTTGTCGCTTTCTCAGTCTGCTGTATCCTGTTAGCAATTTTTAAAAGTCTTGGGCGGTTATACCGTTGAATGACGATGAACGGCAAGTTGAAAAGGACTGTGTATAAGAACAGAATAATTATCCCCCCGACACCGGGGTATAATTTCAGACAATAAAACCCAGCGAAGCAATTCAACGAGTGGATCAGTTCCGCCACGCAGGTTTCCTGCAGCATGCGCGGTAATCGGCTTTTGTAATCGCCGGACAGATCTTTAGCCGGCATTATTTTCGGCAGAATTTTGCTCATATCGGGGACCTTATTCTGCCATTTGCGAATACGTAATTTGTCGTAGATCCTGCCACCATTCTCGAACCGATAGGCGCGGTAAGGGAACCTATCGGCACGAAACCATCTCTTAGGCAGCACCCTGCCTAAGAAAAAGGAAATAATACTGATAGCAACAAGAAAACAAAAACAACTCCAGAATTTCACTTTGCGTCCCTCAAACTCATTCCGTCACGCTGCTTTTTTCGCCTGAAAAACAGCAAATTTACCTCTACCCACAATATAAGCAGCTGCAACCGCAACAGCGCCCAAGGTTTCAAGCAGCATATCCAGCATAGAATCAATAAGCCCGATATCGATGTATCCCTTTACAGGAAGCACCTTGCCGTTGACAGTGACCTCTTCTATAGTTTCGATCGAACCGGCGACACCGACACCTTCATCCAGCAGATACGAGTTGATATGCGTGATCACCGTATCGTCCTGCATATCCATACCCAAAAAGGTATCGGCACCGAATTCACAGAATTCCCAAAGAACCGAGATCGCCATAGAAAAACACAGGGCAAACACAGCGGTCATAACGACCTTGCCCTTGCTTTTCCCTGCATACCGTTCGAACAGAAAAAGTCCGAAGAAGGCAAACATGACGCCTCCTGAAACGTGCAGCATCTTGTCCCACCAAGACACCGTATAATACAAATTGTAGCACTGACCAAGCAGAGGGCCGACAGCGTAAAACAAGGCAAACACATACACCGGCAACGTGATTTTGCACCGGAACAACCGCTCGATGATTTCAGGGATGAGAATGATAAGAGGTGTGACTGCGGCAAGCAGTATCCGGCCATATTGCTTTCCCGCTATCATCATAACGATCGTAACGATCGAAAACAGTTCACAGGCCGTCAGACCGATGATACGGACGATCTTTTCACTTTTCGTCAAACTATCACCTCTAAAAGCGTTGCTCAGTTATCAAAGGTCTTGTGCTTGATCGCCTTGATATTCCGAATCGAATACATGATGAAGGACATCAGCATAATGCCGATACAAACACCGACCAAAGTCAATGAAACCGCATGAGGAATGTTATACCAGATCAAATGGATAGCCATCATAGAATACAGCATGACCGTTGTCAGCTTGCCGTGCCAAACAGCGCCCTCGACCGTGCTTGTCTTTTTGACGGAAATGAGGCCCGTAATTCCCGTACACACCTCTTTTACGACAAGTAAAACAAGCAGGATCATCATATGTTTGAAGCGGGACACCAGACAGAACAGCATTACGATCTGCGTTAGCTTATCCGCAACCGGATCAAACACCTTACCGAAGTCGCTGATCATATTAAACCGGCGGGCTATGATGCCATCCACGATATCCGTAAGTCCGGAAAGCAGCAATATTATCAGTGTCCAAAAATAGTCCTCTTTACCGATATACAGCCAGACGATAACCGGAATCAAGCATAGCCTGAAAAAGGAGAGGATGTTCGGTATGGTCAATAGTTTCTTTTGATATGTATTCGCGCTGTCGCTTGCCATGAAATTCGCCCCCAATTCCTGCATTGTACGGATCCAGTATAAATTCTGTTTTACAACTCAAGTTCAACCCAACATCAACTTTTGTTGAAAAAAGAGGTATCGACTCAGAACGAGTCGATACCTCTCAGTACCGTTCACTTTACTTGTTTGCTTTCAGGGTCACGATAAAGCGGCAACCCTTTTCAGGTAGATTTTCGACGGCAATTCCGCCCCCCTCAATGGACAGAATACGCTTAACAAGAGCCAGCCCCAAACCGTTGCCTTCCTCCTTATGCGAAGTGTCTTCCTGATAAAATTTATCAAAGAGGTGTTTTTGGGCTTCCTCCGACAGGCCAGGCCCCTCATCTTCGATAACGAAGAGGAACCGATCCGGTTTCTTCTGCAAACGAATTTTGACGGTTCCGTCCTGCGGACTGAATTTGATAGCGTTACCGATAAGATTATCCCAGACGTGATGCACCATATTTTCATTGCCGTAATATTCAACACCGTCCAGATCAACGTCAAACTCGATATTTTTAGGCTCCCAGGCAGTTTCCAACGCAAGGATCGACTCGCGCACCTGCTCGTCCAGACTGTACCGTTGCTGATGGGTCTGAATGGATTGATTTTCAATTTTGGAAAGAAGCAATATGTTACTGACCAGAATAGAAAGCCGCTTGGTATTAAAGAGGATCTTTTCTACGTACTCCTGCTGATCAGCGTCGAGATTGTCGCCGCCCTGCAAAAGCGTGGAATACCCCTCAATAGCGTTGATGGGCGTCTTAAACTCGTGCGAAACGTTGGAGACGAAGTCGGTCTGCAGGATCTCTGTAGAACCAAGCTCCTGCGCCATCATATTAAAGCCGGCAAGCACTTCCTGTATTTCAGCGGATGAGGATTTGATTTCCAACCGAGTATCGAACCTGCCGTCTGCAACTTTTTGCATTCCGATTCGAAGTTCTTTTATAGGGTCAAAAAACAGTTTGGATAAGAAATGCGTTGCTATAACGGCAATGGCCAAACTGAAGAGATTTAACTGTATCAAAAGCGGTATGCTCGCCGAAGACGGAAACAACCACTCAAGGAGCTTCGCAACGCCAAACGCCACGAAAATACTAACAAGCACCACAGCGCCGACAAGCACGGTCAGTCGGGTCCTCAAACTGAACTTTATTTTCTGCTTACGTATTTCTTCAAACCGTTCTTTTGATCTCAAAGCTTCACCACCTTATATCCGACTCCACGCATCGTCACGATCTTAAAGTCCTGATTTCCCTTGAAACGGTCTCTGATCCTACCGATATGAACATCAACCGTATGAGTATCACTTTCCGAATCGTACCCCCACACGTCATCCATCAACTGCTGACGGGTAAAGATCCGACCGGGATACGATGCCATTTTATAAAGCAACATAAACTCTTTCTGCGGAAGAACCATGCTGCCGTCCCCCGAAGTAACGGTAAACGTATCACATTCCAGCACGGTATTGCCGATCGTCTGCTTGCGTTCGCTTATCATCTGCGCACGGCGAAGAAGTGCCTGTACGCGCAGTACCATTTCATTGACATTGACCGGCTTTATCATATAATCGTCGGCACCGGACAGAATGCCCAGACGCATATCGTCAAAAGCGTCCTTTGCGGTGATCATCAGAACCGGCACGTTATTTCCGGCATCGCGGAGCATACGAACAAGCTCATACCCGTCCATTACCGGCATCATAATATCCGATATGATGAGATCGTAATACTCTGATTCCACGGCATCCAACGCCTCTTTGCCGTTGGCAACCTCCTTTACGGTATATCCGTTTTTGATGAGCACATGGGCGAACAGCCTACGCAGCTCACGGTCATCCTCGGCAATCAATATTCTTAACATACGTATTTTCCCTCCGACGTTTTCCTTCGGCAAAGATTACTACTTACAGTGTATTCGGATAAACGGGCACTGTCAAGACCGTTCCTGTGAACGTCCGGTTCGTTCCGCATCATCCATCACTGTTAAAGTGAATTTCTGATCTTCCCCTTGCCCTAACATTTTGGCGGTATTACTTGTTATTATATCATGACAACTTCAACTGTTTTTCAATTAAACTTCAACAGTTGTTGAAGTTCGAGTCTGTCTTGGGTGGAGCTCACGACCGCACAGCGAAACGCGCCGCATCGCTTCACGTGATGCGGCGCCGTCTTTTGAACGCTATTCTTTTGTGTGTGCTTTTCGATAATCGCGCGGAAGTACCCCAGTTACGTCTTGAAAAGCAACGGTAAATTTGCTCTGATTCTCATACCCCACAGCACAAGCAATTTCAGCAATGGATTCATTCCCGTGGCAAAGGAGCTCCTTCGCCCGCTTAATGCGGTATTCCTTCATATATCCGCCGATCGATTGCCCGAAAACCGTTTTAAAGGTGGTTTTCAGTGTGGTTTGATTGATGTGGAACATAGCGGAAAGCTCTTCGATCGTATATCGCTTTGTCAGATCGTCTGTCAAAAGCTCGTGTATCGCATTGACCGTTTGTATAAACGAATCATCAGAATGCGTATGCGTGTGTTCCAATGCGTCTTCGGCGGGGCACGCTACTTCAACGATCTGCTCGATCATCTCGTGCAACACCTGAGTACGCGTGGTCTTTGCCGCTGTATAATAGACCTCTTTCCCTTCGCGGCGGCTTGTGATCAGTCCTGCCGTTTTCAAGAGCTTCAGATGATGGGACACGACGGGGCTGCTCGCGTCCAGAAGTGCCGATATATTGATGACGCATTCTTCGCAATGGCACAAAAGCCAGAATATCTGTATGCGTTTTCCGTCGCTCATCAGTTTCATAAGCTCGGAAACCGTTTCAAAGGTCTCCGGTTTCGGCATTTCAAGCCGTAATTCTCCGGAAAGATGCCCGTGATCGTGCGGCAATGCGTTGAATTCCATAATGCCACCTCCCGTTTCTTATCTATTATACCATTTAGACTTAAAAAACACAATATGCGGTTAGAAAATAATCCATTCAGACAAAAGATTATCCCGATAAGAAGGCGTTTGTCCGAACGCATTGACAGTTATTTGATCGTCGAATATACTACAAGAGACGATTAAACGACCGTTTAATTTTTGTGAAAGGAGTATCGCATTATGAAGAAGACCTACAAAATTGAAGTCGACTGTGCAAGCTGTGCGCTGAAAATGGAGGATGCGGCCAAAAAGACTGCCGATGTGAAAGACGCAACGGTGAACTTTATGACGCAAAAAATGATCGTGGAATTTGAAGACGGTGCCGATGCCGCAACCGTTATGAGATCCGTTCTCAAAAACTGCAAAAAGGTCGAGGACGACTGCGAGATCTATTTATAAATGACATAAACTCGGATACGGCATCCTGCTTCCTGACAGACACAGGATGCGGATGCCGTTTTCTGTGAAAGGAATATGCTATGACGAAGAAGCAAAAAAAGATGCTCATAAGGATCATCGTTTCAGCGGTGTTGATGATCGGTCTTTCGTTTCTGCCGATAGAAGGACTGCCGCGATTTTTCCTGTACTTGATTCCATACCTTGTTATCGGCTACGACATTCTTATTAAAGCAGGAAAAGGAATACTGAACCGCCAGATATTTGACGAAAACTTTTTGATGGCGATCGCCACCATCGGCGCTATGATAATCGGTGTCGTTGACACCGGTGATTACGTAGAAGCCATCGCCGTTATGCTGTTTTATCAGATAGGTGAGCTGTTCCAAAGCTATGCCGTGGGCAAAAGCCGCCGAAACATCAGCGAGCTTATGGATATCCGCCCTGACTATGCCAACGTTGAACAGGACGGCAAACTGATACAGGTAGATCCCGACGAGGTTGAAATAGGTACCGTTATTATCGTTCAGCCAGGCGAGAAGATCCCGATCGACGGTGTGGTTATCGAAGGAACGTCATCGCTCAATACAAGTGCTCTTACGGGCGAAAGCCTGCCCCGTGACGTGAAGATAGACGATGAAGTCGTCAGCGGTTGTATCAATATGACCGGCGTTCTGAAGATCCGCACCACAAAGGAATTCGGTGAATCGACGGCATCCAAAATTCTCGATCTGGTGGAAAACGCCAGCTCCCGCAAATCACGGTCGGAGGATTTCATTTCCCGATTTGCCAAGATATACACACCTGCTGTCTGCATCTGTGCGTTGGCGTTGGCGATCTTTCCGCCCCTTGTCAGCTTGCTGATTCTCGGCAACACTGCCGATTGGAGCGTGTGGATCTACAGAGCGCTCACCTTCCTTGTAGCAAGCTGTCCCTGTGCGCTTGTTATCAGCGTTCCGCTCAGCTTCTTTGCCGGTATCGGCGGAGCCAGCAAGGAAGGCGTGCTGGTCAAGGGCTCGAATTATCTGGAAGCGCTGTCCCAGACCGGTTACGTGGTATTTGATAAGACGGGTACGCTGACGCAGGGCGTGTTTGAAGTCACCGCCATTCATCACAACGAGCTGCCGGAAGAAAAGCTGATCGAATACGCCGCCCTTGCCGAAATCGCTTCCTCTCATCCCATTGCACAAAGCTTACAGCGTGCATACGGTTTAGAGCTTGACAGAAGCAGAGTCAGTGAAGTGGAAGAAATCAGCGGCAACGGCGTGATTGCCAAGGTTGACGGACGTTTGGTTGCTGCCGGTAACGACAAGCTGATGAAGCGGATCGGCACCACGTATTCGGACTGTCATCACGTAGGAACCATTATTCATATCGCCATCGACAACGAATACGCCGGACACATCGTGATCTCCGACGTAATCAAACCATCCTCTGCCAAGGCGATGGCGGAGCTGAAAAAGGCTGGCGTTCAAAAGACGGTTATGCTGACAGGCGATGCGAAAGCGGTAGCCGAGCAGGTCGCAGGCTCGCTTGGCATTGACACCGTTTACAGCGAGCTGTTACCGGGTGATAAGGTCACCAAAGTGGAGGAGCTTCTTTCTTCCAAGCCTAAGAAGGCAAAGCTTGCGTTCGTTGGCGACGGTATCAACGATGCGCCGGTGCTATCCCGTGCGGATATCGGTATCGCGATGGGCGCCATGGGTTCGGACGCTGCCATTGAAGCCGCCGATATCGTACTGATGGATGACGACCCGCTAAAGATTGCAAAGGCTATCAAGATCTCCCGCAAGTGCCTGAGAATCGTGTATCAAAACATCGGTTTTGCGATCGCCGTTAAGATCCTCTCACTCATTTTCGTTGCTTTCGGTGCGGCAAATATGTGGATCGCCATCTTTGCCGACGTCGGTGTGATGATTCTCGCGGTTCTCAACGCGATCCGTGCGTTGTTTGTAAAAAAGCTATGATATAACCGGTAATATCACAGGACGCAAGAATGCTCCGCTTCTATCCGAAGCGGAGCATTCTTGTACTCATTTAACTCAAATCTTTAGGATTTCTTTGCGAAGATAAAGGTTACGATATCCATTACCGCTTCAACGATCAACGAGATGCCGATGAAAGACCAAAGGAAAGAAGTGGAGGCAAAGGGATTTGCCATGATCAAAACGGCAAATACGAGCGTCAAAAGAGCACCGATCAGCGCCACGAACCAATATTTCTGCTTTGCTCTTACCATATCGATCGCTATCTGCAGCTTGTTCACCCCGATGACCAGGATCAGCACCCCGTAAAGGACGGTGATAACCGGAAAGGTCGCAATAAACCAACCGGACTTAAACGCACAGAACAGACCGAACACGGTAAACAGAATACCCTTTGTCAGCTTGCCACCGTTGGCTGCTTCTTGCGGCTCAGTACGAAAATAGCCGACAATTTGAGTGACACCAATAATAGCAAGCACAATGCCAAAGGTAATGATGATGCCGGCAGTAAAGCCTACGGGATCAATGAGCAGCAGAATACCGAGCACGATTTCCACTATGCTCATAACGAGATTCGGGGTTTCTAAATTTGCTCTTTTCATTGTTGTGCAGCTCCTTTTCGGTGCGATATTTCGCGTTTTTCATCCATATGATACTGAGTTTATGTCAACTGTCAGTCAATTTAACATCAACATTTGTTGAACTTCAGTTGAGAATCAGTTGAAATTCCTCTTATATAATAAGCGGGTATGTTTGGCTGAAACATCCTGAAAAGGCGGTGATGGAATGCAACAAACTCTCAAGAGGATCACGCTGACCATACTGCGTTTTGCACCGCTTATCATATGCGCGGTATTTATGTGTGTATATCTGTTTTCGGGCAAAGAGATCACACCGGAAAGTCTGCTTAATTTCGCACCGGAGGAGCCGTTGCTCGCAGCGCTCTTCGTCGTGCTGCTCTACGCATTCAAGTCACTGACGGTGTTCTTCCCGATCATCATTCTGAACGTGCTGGGCGGTTTCCTGTTTGAACCCGCCCACGCCCTGATCATTAACTCCATCGGCGTACTCGTAGAGCTCACCGTCCCGTATTGGATCGGCAGAGCATCGGGAGCGAGCTTTGCAAGTAAGCTGTGCGAGAAGCACCCGAAGCTCGGCGAACTCGTTGGGGAAAGCTCCGGCAATAACCTTTTTATGTCCTTCTTTCTTCGCGTCATTTCCTGCTTGCCGGGTGATGCCATCAGTATGTATTTCGGCGCAAGCAAGGTGCCGTTCTGGACCTGTCTTATCGGCAGCTTCCTCGGCACGCTGCCCGGTATGATCGCTTCGACCCTGCTTGGTATGAATATTACCGATCCGTCATCTCCGATGTTCTGGGTGTCCATAGGACTTACCGTTGGCATTTCGGTCGTTTCATTCCTTATCTATTTCTTATGGAAAAAAACAAAAAGGGTATTAAAATGAGAGGAAAACATCGTATGGATCTTACACCTGAAAAGAGAAAAAAACTGTCGAGATGGCTCATTGGCATTGCCACCGCCTGCATTCTGATATTCCTCGGCGTGCAGAATATCCACGTTATCGCTGATGCCGTGTTCTGGGCAATGGGGCTCATTTCACCGCTGATCCTCGGCTTTGCCTTTGCACTTATTTTGAATGTGCCAATGCGATTCTTTGAATCCAACCTCTGGAGCAAAACGAAAAAGCCCGCGCTTTGCAAGCTGCGCAGACCGTTATCCTTCATTATTTCTCTTGCTCTGATCATCGGCATTTTGGTCGGCGTTATCTGGCTGGTAATTCCCGAACTTATCAACGCGGTCAAGGTCATTGTACAGGGCGTCGTGGATTTCATAAACAAGGTAAACGGTATGAGTGAAGCGGAGCTTGCCGAATTACCTCTCGGCAATCTTCTCTTAAACGTTGATTGGGACGCGTTGCTCGGCACCTTGCAGTCTTGGCTGAAAAATCAGAGCGGCACGATCGTCAACACCGCCGTAGGTACTATCAGCTCCTTGGTAGGCGGTATCTTCGACTTCTTTATCTCCTTTGTGTTTGCCATTTATATTCTGTTCAGTAAAGACAAGCTGAAGACTCAAGCAAAACGGCTCGTGCGTGTATGGCTGCCTAAAAACTTTGGCGAGTGGTCGATCCACGCAGCCTCCGTAGCGAATGTGAATCTCCGGAATTTCATCTCCGGCCAATCCCTTGAAGCCGTGATCCTCGGTGTGCTCTGTATGATCGGTATGCTGATCCTTCGGATTCCGTATGCGCCGATGGTAGGAGCGTTGGTCGGTGTGACCGCGCTGATTCCGGTCGTCGGCGGATTTATCGGCGCGATCGTCGGTGCCTTCATGATACTGACGGTTGATCCTATCAAGGCGGTTATCTTTGTTATCTATCTGCTTGTTCTTCAGCAGCTTGAAGGTAACCTCATTTATCCAAGAGTGATGGGAAGCCGTGTCAATCTGCCGGGAATGTGGATCTTAGCAGCCGTTACGATAGGCGGCGGTATCGCCGGCCCTATCGGTATGCTGCTCTCCGTGCCGATCGCTTCCACCGCCTATGTACTGGTGCATGAATCGACCGATAAACGGGAAAAAGAACTGAAAGAAAGGTAAAGCGAAGCGTAATTATCCCTATAAAAAGAAAAACACACCCAATTTCACACCGTATTCAGTTAGTTTGGCAATACCTGTGTAGCACACATCGTTATTCAAATTGCAATATTGGATTTTTGTGGTACAATATTATCGGTGATAATGATGGATTTGCCAAACAGAAAACAAAATCGGTTACGAGATTATGATTATGGGCAAAACGGAGCGTATTTTATAACGATATGTACGAAAGACAGAAAACAGAATTTATGCGATATCGTAGGGGACGATGCCCACATCGTCCCGAAACAATACGGCACCATCGTAGAACGGTATATCCGTAACGTTCCCGAAATCGAAAAACACGTCATTATGCCCGACCATATTCATTTGATCATCCGAATTGAAAACGGGGCGATGTGGGCATCGCCCCCTACAAACAAGGTTGCCAATATTGTACGATCAATCAAAACATTGACCACCAAAGAAATCGGCGAATCGATTTTTCAACGATCGTACTACGATCATGTTATCCGCAATCAACAGGACTATGATGAAATATGGCAATATATTGAGAACAACCCCGCAAAATGGAGGTTAACGCACGAAACCCAAGACGATTAAGTCTTGGGTTTCGTCCATGTTCGGGACGATGTGGGCATCGTCCCCTACAATGTTGATTTACGATGCGTTTTTCAGATGGGACGTCGAGACGCCTTCGCCTACAGATTGCGCCACATCAAGCATGTTTTCCGCGAAAATGGCGTAGCCCTTAGTAGGGTCGTTGACAAACACGTGGGTAATGGCACCGACGAGTTTGCCGTTTTGCACGATGGGTGTGCCACTCATCCCCTGCACGATACCGCCCGTGACGGATAACAGGTCGGGATCGGTCATCTCGACGATCATGCTACGCGTGCCGGTCGTATCGCGGTAGCGAATTTGGGTAATTTTAATATCGTACCATTTCGGTTTCGTGCCGGACACGGTGGTGTAGATGCGCGCATCACCGGTGCGCACCTCCTGTTTTAGCATGATGGGAAGCCGCTCACCAAGCATGGTACGCGCGTCGAGCTGTGCATACACACCGCGATCGCAGTTTGTGAGTAACTGCC
The DNA here is from genome assembly GCA_964482275.1 of uncultured Eubacteriales bacterium. Lineage (GTDB taxonomy): Bacteria > Bacillota > Clostridia > Oscillospirales > Acutalibacteraceae > RGIG3009. The sequence continues at coordinate 1,070 of CAYZXC010000005.1, read as the reverse complement.
CGAAGGTGCCGCTTTCAAAGCCGCCGCGCAGCTCACCCGGTGTCCCGACCTCGCTTTTGGTAACGCCGTATATGCGGGCAGGCACGATCTCACCTGAGGATATCGGGATCACGTCGCCGGTATCCACGTCACACACCGCGTGTCCCAGCCCCGCAAGCACGTTCGTGCTTGGATCGTAGAAGGTTACCGTACCGATACCGGCGGAGCTGTCGCGCACCCACAGCCCTGCTTTATAACAGTTTTCTTTAAGAGATTTTTCGGCACAAAACGAGATATCGAATTCAATGCCGTCACGGCGAATGTGAAACGTCATTTTCTTGCCCGCCGATCGCTTGACCGCATTGCCGACGTCTTCATTGGTATACACCGTTGTGCCGTCAATGGAGAGGATCTGATCCCCCACCTTGATACCGGCGTTTTTGGCAGGATAGCTGCCGCCGGAAACGGTATCGACCTCCGACAAGGATACGACCATCACGCCGTCTGCGTACAGCTTGATACCGAACGGAATACCGCCGAGGACAACAGTGCCCTTTTCGACGACCGAAACCGTCACGTCCTTGATCGGAAACAGACCGAGCCAGTGCAATGTCAGCGGGTACGTGTCCCCCACTTCCGCATCCAGGGATTGTGATACAGCCCTATCCGTTTGCAAATTTTGAGATAAGGTGATCGTATCGTCCACATACAGCGTCATGCCTTCCTCGACCTGATAGGAATCCGGTAATTGAACCGTCCAATACAGGATGGCACCCAGTATGCCCACGCAAACGAAAGCGACACACGCGCTTAGGATCCGTATTGCTTTTTTCATAATTTGACCTCATTTTCAAAAGCGTTTGCCACTATTACTGTTCCGCAAATACATAGGTTTATTGATAGGAAATCCATCCGATTTTGGCAAAACAAAAAATTTTTGAAAAGATATAGGAAAATGCAAAAAAATGTGATATACTGGGCTGTGAATTGAGGTGCATAACATGAACAGACCTAAAGGTATGGTCGATCTCACCATACGGTTAAACAAAAATACCTGCTACTTTTTGAAAACGGGAAAATGCTCGTTGAAC
>CAYZXC010000004.1:0-23699 GCA_964482275.1 uncultured Eubacteriales bacterium | reverse complement strand
GTCACATTTTTGCTCATAAAGTTGGACGAGTTATCCAGCTTCGGCAAGCTGTTATACACGGCGTTAATATTCGCATCACTGGAATTTTGCGCTAACGAGAACACATCCTGTACGGACACCGGTTCCTTGGTGACCGGTGTATCGACGATGCTTTCCCGATTACTCTTGTATGCGTCATAGGTGGGAACGGATGCCGTTATCTCCTCGACGGTCAGTTTGTTGATGATCGCCGAAGACCAATACTCCGCATCCAGCGTACCCGTCTGATCGAGATCCGTAAACTGGGTCTTATCCAGCTTCAGTACGGCACCGACGGAGTTGCCCCAGATGACGGGGCCTCCTGCGGTGGCGGTGTTGCCGGACACCGTTGTGCCGACCAAGGTCAGTGCGGTGTCGGTGGTCGTTTCATACAGGAAGCCGCCTCTTTGGGCCCTGTTGCCGGTCGCGGTGAGGGCATACAGGCTTGCCACCGTTTTGTTGGAGGCGTAGATCGCGCCGCCGTAAACGCCGCTGTTGCCCGTAAAGGTACAGGAGTGCAGCATGCACGGCGTTTCATTGGTATAAAAGAACACACCGCCGCCGTTCGCTTCGGCGATATTCTCGGTAAATTCCGTGTTGTAGACCGTGCCGGCTGCACCGCTGTACAGCGCCAGACCGCCACCGTTGTTCACGGCCGTATTGGCTTTGATCACGCTGTCATACAAAGTGACCGTGCTTTCCGTCGCGTAGAGGAAGCCGCCGCTTCCCTCCGCCGCATTGCCGCTCGCGGTGATTGCATACAGAACCGTCTGTGCCCCGTTTTCGGTAAACAGCGCCGCACCGCTGCCCGTTGAGGTGTTTTTGGTAAAGGTCGCCGTATCCAGCTCCAGTTCAGCGCCGAAGCTGTAGATCGCACCGCCGACGCCTTCGACCGCCTCGTTTTTGGTGAAGGTCGTGTCAGTCATATACGCGGTCGTGCCCGTGACACAGTATAGCGCACCACCCTTGGTCGAGCTGTTCTTTGTGAAGTCCGTATTTTGTACGGTGAGGATGCGCTTGTCCTCCGTGACCGTCTGCTTGGTCACATACACCGCACCGCCGACGCCCTCGGTTACGTTGTTGCTGAAGGTGCTGTTCTTCAGCAGGACCTCGGAGTTGCGGTCGTAGGCGCTGGCATACGAGACGTACAGCGCGCCGCCGTTATCAACAGCGGCATTGCCTTTGAAAGTCACCTCATCAGCGGTCAGCGTCACGCTGTGGATGGCTACCGCGCCGCCGTGCTTTCCGTTATCCAAAATCGCGTTACTGTCAAATACCGTATCGGTAAACGAAACGGTGGAGGCACCGCCTGCATACACGGCACCGCCCTCGGTTCTGGCGGTGTTTTCGTTGAAACTTGTGCCGGCCACCGTCAGTGAGGAGCGGCGTTCGACATAAATGGCGCCGCCGTAGCTGGTTGTCGACTTGGAAGCGGGCGAAGCCGCCTGATTGCCCGTAAATGCGCAGTCGCTCACGGTGACGATCGCACCGTTTTCAAACTCACTGTTCGAAGAATAGATCGCCAGCGCGCCGCCGTTTGTGCCCAGGTTGTTTTCGAAGGTGCAGCCTTCAAAAAGGGTGTGGCGGGTAACATAGTTCTCGTTGGAGTTCGCCATATATACGGCGCCGCCCATTTTTTGGGCCGTGTTGCCGCTGAACACGGTGTCCCGCACCGTCAACTGCCCGTAGGAGCAGATCGCGCCGCCGTGAGTCTCAGCGGTATTGCCCTCAAAGGTGGTGTTGCCGTAGATCACCAGCGCACACAGCGCGGACGAGTTGATGGCACCGCCGAGGCTCGCGCTGCTGTTGTTTTGGAACAGCACCTGCGCGCCGTCCGTGGAACCGATATAGGTATGGCTGTACGCGGCGTTGGGCGAATAGAATACGCCGCCGCTCAAAGTGGCCACATTGCCGATAAAGCTACCGCCGTCGATGCGCAGGATCTTATAGTTGTAGATAACACCTCCGCGAGCGCCCTGATTGTTTTCAAACGTGCCGCCGTGAATGTACAGATTGCTGTTGTTGTAGATCAGACCGCCGGTGGTACTGGTGCGGGTCTCCTCGGACGAGGTATCCTCTTCGTTGATGAGGTTATCACGGTAGTTGCCGCCGTGAATCGTGAGCGAACCGGTGCTGACGATCGCCAAAGCACCGCCTACGCGGTTGGCATAGGAGAGCCCATACGCCTCGTTGTAGGTGCGTTCATTGCCGGTTTTGTGCATATTCTGCGCCGTAACGTTCGTATACAGCTCCGCCGCGCTGCTGTAGCAGATAAACAGCGCGGTGCCGGTTACCGGCACGGTCATATTGTCTTTGTTGCCGTCAATGGTCAACAGATTCTCGCGTGTGGACAGCGGGTTGCCCAACACCAATTTCGCGTTGCCGCCCAGTAAAAGCGCACTCTTGCCGTCTTTATCTTCACCCACGACGAAGATGTCGCCGCCGAAATCCGCCGCTCTCGTCAGCGTGCGGGGCAAGGTAGAAAAGATCGTGGTGTTACCGGTAATATAGAAGGTGCGGTCGATCTCCATATCCGCAATGACACGGATAAAGGTCGCGCCGGAAAGGATCGCTTGCTCCAGTTGGTCAACCGTGCTGACATCCACCGCATCCGCCATGTTGTCATAGGCCTCTTCCTCGTAATCCAGCCATTTCGGAATCTCCGCCGAGATATCCTTCACTGTCAGCTTGTTGACGATCGCACTGTTCCAGTAGGTGCTGTCCGATTCACCGGTGTAGTGCAAGTCGGTGTACTGCGCCTTATCCAGATACAGCACAGCACCCGTCGAGTTACCCCAGATGATGGGGCCGCCATCGGTAGCGGTATTGCCGGATACGGTCGCGCCGACTAAGGTAAGCGTCGTGCCGGTCGTCGTTTCGTACAGGAAACCGCCCTTAGCAGCGGTGTTGCCGGTGGCGGTAAGGTCGTACAGCGTGGCAACCGTCTTGTTGGACGCATAGATCGCGCCGCCGTAATTTGCGTTGTTGCCGCTAAAGAGGCAGTCTTGGACCAACACCTCTGCCGTATTGGTGTACAGGAACAGACCGCCGCCGTTGCCAACGCCTTGCGTCGTGTTGCTGACGAACTCCGTCGCGTAGATGTTGGCAGAAGCATCGCCGTACAGCGCGATACCGCCGCCGTTGAGCGTGCTGGTGTTGTCCTTGATCGTGCTGCGGTACACCGTCAGCGAAGATTCCGCGGCATACAAAAATCCGCCGTTTTTGCCTTGGTTACCGCTCGCTGTCACCTTGCTCAAAACCGCCTCGGAGGACGCGTCCAGGGCGATGGCACCGCCCGCTGCGGAGCAAGTGTTCCCACTGATCGTGCCGCCGTTCATCTCCAGATACGCCGTCGTCGTCAAGTAGAAGGCACCGCCGTTTGCGCAATCGCCGTTTTGGCTGACGGTCGCGTTGCTCATCTCCACATGTGCGGCGTTGAGATACATAGCGCCGCCGTTGTTCGACGCCGTGTTGGATATAAACGACACGTTTTTCATCTGTGCTTCGGCGCTTTTATTCATATACAGCGCACCGCCCGATGCGGATACGCTGTTGTTTTGAAACACCGTATCCACGCAGGTCAGTTCGATGGCGGTCTCATCCGTGCTTACACCCGTAAAGTAGATGGCACCGCCGTATTTTTGGGCTGTGTTTCCGTCGAAGACGGTGTTGCGGATAATCACTTCCATAGCCGTTGCCGCGATGGCACCGCCGCTTTCGGACGTGGAGCTGTTACGGATAAACTGTGTATCCCGTATTTCCAGCTTGTGCTGTGCATAGATCGCGCCGCCGTTACTATCCGCCGTGTTGCCCTCAAACACAACGTTACTTTCCGCAACCTCGTTCTCACCGCCAAGGTACAGGTAAGCGGCGGTACTGGCAGGAATATACACCGCACCGCCGAGCCCCGAAACCGAGTTGTTGCGGATTACGGCGTTATAGATATAGGTCTTGCGGTAGCAATACACCACCGCACCGCGGGAGGCATAGTTGCCCTCGAACGTGCCGCCATAAACATTCAGCGTACCAAAATTGTAGATCACACCGCCTTGGCTGGAATCGCCGTTGCTCACGTCGCCGACGGCGTTGTTTGCATAGGTACCGCCGTAGATGTTCATGGTGGCTTTGGCAGACAGGATCGCCACCGCACCGCCGACGCGCTCCACGTACGACACGCCGTAGTTTTCGGTCAGCGTTTTTTCGTTGCCCAGCTTCTGATGGTTGCGGATGGTCACGTTATCGTGCAGCTCCGCCGTAGCGCCGCCGACAACGAAGATCACCGAACCCGTCACGGTAACGGTCGTATTGTCCTTGTTACCGTCGATGATGAGCAGGTTTTCCGTCTCGGATTCGGGATCGCCCAGCGTCAGCGTGACGTCGTTTTCGCACGCCGTGCCGTCACTGTGCTCACCCACTACAAAGATATCCCCTGCAAAATCCGCCGCTCTGGTCAGCGTATGTGCTTCGCTGGTGTAAATCGTGGTATTGCGCCGGATATAGAAGGTGCGGTCGATATCGAAATCCGCCGTGATGTGCAACAGATCTTTGCCGCTCGCAAGCGCCGCTTCCAGCTCGGCGGCTGTGGTGACCTCCACCGGTATACGCGGCAGCACCGGCACCACTTCCTCACCGGCATAGCCGATGTAGTTGGGAATGTCGATGATGACTTCATTTACCGTCAACTTGTTTGCGATGGCGGCTGCCCAGTAGGCGTCGTCTAAGCCATCTGTGACATCCTTATCGATATACAGTGCCTTATCCAGATTCAGCACCGCGTTATAGGTGTTACCGTAGATGATCGGGCCGTCGGTCGCGGTATTGCCCTCCAGAATCAGGCTCGCCAGATTGACGACGGTATCGATCGCCGTGTGATACAGAAAACCGCCTTTTTTCGCTGTGTTGTTCTTCGCAGTCGAATTATACAGATCGATGGTAGACTGCTTGGCGGTATAGATCGCGCCACCGTTTGCACCTTCATTTTCGGTATACGTACAACTGTGCAGTACGACTTTCGCGCCTTCATAGGTGTACCCATCTAGGTAGATATACAACGCACCGCCTTCGGAACCGGACGTGTTCTTGTGGAAGGTGGTGTTGTAAATGCCGCCGTTCGCACCGGTTACCATATATACCGCACCGCCCTTGCCGGTGGCGCTGTTTTCCTCAAACGTGCTGTCATACGCATACAGCGTTGACTCCGCTTCGCAGTAGATTGCGCCACCGTATTTGGCGGTGTTGCGCGAACCGGTAATGGCATTCAGGCGGATCGACGATGCCGCCGTCCCCGTAAATGCGCCGCCGCTCGCAGAAGAACTGTTTTGAGTGACCGTGCCGCCGTTGATATCCAAATGGGCGCTGTTCAGATACGCCGCGCCGCCGTTACTGGTCGCGGTGTTGGCGGTGAATTCCACATTCTCCATATAGGCGGTGGCATCACCGTTCATATACAGCGCACCGCCGGAAGCGGAAACGCTGCTGTTTTTGAACACGGTATCCACGCAGGTCAGGTCTGTCACGTCGTTCTTGCTGTTCGCTTTGACGTAATAGATCGCGCCGCCGTATTTTTTGGCGGTGTTCCCGTCGAACACCGTGTTTGACACGATCAGCTCCATCTCACCCGCCGCTATGGCACCGCCGCTGCCGGCGGTAGAGGTGTTGTTCAAAAATTGGGTGTCCTGAATGTCGAGTTTGTTGCGCGCGTAGATCGCGCCGCCGTTGTTCACGGCGCTGTTCCCCTCAAATACGACGCGGCTGTCCGTATAGTCGTTTTCGCCGCCGAGGAACAGAAACGCCGCCGTACTGCTGGGCATATACACGGCGCCGCCGTACGTGGATGCCGTATTGTTCAGGAGCTGCGCGTTGTAGATGCGTATCGTGCGATAGCAATAAAACACACCGCCGCGGGCAGCGTGGTTGCCCTCAAAGGTGCCGCCGTAGACGTTCAGTGTGCCGTAGTTATAGATCACGCCGCCATGGGTGGAAACTTGACCTTCCTCCGTATCACTGTCGGTGATATCGTTCGCGCTGTTGTTTGAATAAGTACCGCCGTAAATATTCATCGTGGCTTTGGCGGTAATGATCGCCACGGCACCGCCGACCCGACCCGCATACGAGACGCCGTAAACCTCGGTCAACGTTTTTTCGTTTCCGGTCTTTTTGTGGTTGCGGATCGTCACATTTTCATACAGATCGGCACCGGCGCCGCAGACCACAAAGATCACGGAGCCGGTGACATCGACGGCCATATTGGCTCTGTTGCCCTCGATGATCAGGAGATCTTTTTCCGTGGATTCCGAGAGACCCAAGGTCAGTGTGACGGATTCTTCACAAATAACGCCGTCTTTGCTTTCACCGACAACGAAAATATCACCGCCGAAGCCGGGCGCTCTGGTGAGCGTGTGGGCCTCCTCGGAGAAAATCGCGGTATTGTCGGTGACGTAGAAGGTCTGATCCAGTTCGAAATCCGCTGTAATGCGGATTGCTCGCGCCGCATCGGCCAGAGCTTCGGCCAGCTGTTCACCGGTGGAAACACTGACCGCCTCGGCGTAGATATCCGCTTCATTGTCTTCTTCGACATCCCCCTCGTCGGGCGTAACGACCTCCTCTTCTTCCGTAGTGGGAATGGTTTCTTCCGCCAGAGCGATCGAGGGGATCATAGTGATCATCAGCCCGATGCAAAGCAGAAACGCGATGAGTCTGTTCCAAAGTTTCATCTTCATAATGACTCCTTTCAAAATATATTTAGAGAGTATTATTTGAGTTCCTGTTCCAGCTTTTGATATTCAGGGGTATCAAAGAATTCGATGATCGTAATATCAAGCCCGTCACATATCTTTTTGAGTGTGACGATGCCGGGGTTTTTGCTTTCCCCGTTTAAAATGCTTTTTATAGTCGCTTGCGGAACACCCGCCATATAACTTAGCGCATTGGGCGTGATCTTGCGCTCGCGGCAAAACTCGTGTATTCGGTTTACTGTGAATTCGTAAATTCCCACGCACGTCACCCCTATTAATAGGATTAGTATATAAAGATGATATATCACTAAAATTGGGTTTGTTAGTTATATATCACTAACTGCTTAAGAGGGTGCGATCGAGTTGTATAAATGGTGAAAAATCACGGCTTCGTCTGAATATTCCAAACCGCTACTAAACAGCCGGACAGGAGGAACTTTTTGTATTGAAAAAATGACAACACGGTGGTATACTATATAAAACAAGCGAAGAAAGAAGTGATCGATATGCCGGGACATGGAGGTCCGCATGGCGGAGGCCCACACGGAGGCTTTGGGGGCGGCCCGCACGGAAGACACGGACATAGACCACCGCCGCCACCCCACAGAGGATACGGTATGTGGCACCGTCCGTACGGAAGAGGATGCATGGGTTGTTTGCCCGGATGCCTGATGCCGATCCTTGCCGTAGTAGGAATTATCGTTTTTGTTCTTGTCATGATTTTTTGATTCCATATGTTTAAAGCCAATCAGCCGGATGAGCGCATACGTTCGTCCGGCTTTCTGTTTAGGGTTCTCGCCCTACCCTAAGGCTTTTAAAACAACCGTTGTTTTTTATTGGTTTTACGCTATAATTTGTAGTGAGCAAACGAGAAAAGCAATACCGGGCGATGACACAATAGGTCATCGCCCTTTTCGTATCAGATTTTAAAATTTAAAACAATTAGAAACGGCAATTTGAAAAACAAATCAGGCAGTATAAATCCCCTCGATTTACAGATAATAACATTACAATTTCAAATTTTATGTAGGGCAGGGCCTTGGTCCTGCTGCCACCCCCACACACAAAACGGCGGGAGCAAGCCCCCGCCCTACGGAGCAGATTTCAGACGGCAGATAGCAGATGGCGGGCGGAAGGGGTGATGAATAATGAAAAATTAAGGAGGTGTGCCTTCGGCACGATATAAATACTGTCGGCATAGCCGACACCTTCATTATTCATTAAATATTGAAATATTGAAATAATTGTGCTATACTATCTATATAATGGATTTTCCCGGTGTGGTTATGGGATATCAACCCATCCGAGAATAGAATTGGATAATGGCGATACGCCCATAGCTTTATGATAAGTTATGGGCGTATTTTGCTTTGTTATAGGAGAACACAACGCTATGAAAAAATCTAACATACACAAGTTCTTGTATGCTGTGTCAGCACTTTTGGTATTAGGATTCACTATACATACCATCGTTGATGCGTGTAGATATAACAATATGCTGACTTCGTTTCCTTTTTATGCTTTTGTTATCGTTCATGCGATTGAGTATCTCGTACCGAGCCTCATCGCCTTGATCATTGCGTTGTTCGTCAGAAAAAAGTCATAAAATGAACATACTCTCAAAGGAGGTCTGAATATGAGTCGTGGTTTCAAGAAAATCACATGTTTGCTTATCTGCATTCTGTGTGTATCAACCTTGTTGCCAACAACTGCAAGTGCCGACACAGGACCGAAACCGTCGGTACGCATCGCCTTTGAAAATCTCGGTGATGAATTGTGCTATGGAACACTGCTTTCGAGTAAAGAAAGCACCGGTCCGTCTTCTGCTTGGAATGGCAATGAGGAAGATGCGCGGCATAATGAGAATCCGAACGGACAGTATGATTGGCAGGACTTTGGCTATGACGTATGGAAGGCGTTTGTGGATTATGCGGAAAACGATGACTTCTATTTTCTGCAGGAAGCATGGCAGATCAATGAAACGAAAGAGATTGCCTGGACATATTATCCGCCAAATGAATTCAAGATTCTTCTTTACTTCCCTAGCATCGGTGAATTTGCAATAAGCGGAGTCTATGAGCGGTATGCTTTTGACAGCTATTTCACTGTCAACATGGATGGCGTTACACTCTCTGCGGATTACAGCGAGGAGCTGAGTTCCGATGAACGGATGAACGCATATAAGTCCTATAATTATGCTACTGAGATTGGGGCACTTATTGCCAGAATACTAATCACCATTGTAATTGAGATGGCGATCGCCCTGATGTTTGGCTATTGGGAGAAAAAGCAGTTGCTTTTTCTTGTCGGTATGAACACAGGAACGCAGATAATACTCAATGTACTGTTGAATATTATCAACTACAACTCCGGACGAATTGCGTTTGTACTGTGCTATATTCTCTTTGAGATCATCGTGGTAGTTATTGAGGCAATACTGATATTGGTATTCCTAAATAAAATCAGTGTCAAACCGAGAAAACGCTGGTTGATGGTTGTTTATGTTATCCTTGCCAATTGGGTGTCTTTTTGGTCGGGTCTGATCTTGGCCGATTGGCTACCGGGTGTATTTTAACGTGAGGTGCAAATAGCGAAAAAGAAACCGCATTAAAACTTTTGGGCGTTTGCGTTGATTCATTGAAATAATAAAAGAATAGGGCAAACCGTTGGGAACCTGTATAAACACGAGGATTTTCGCTGGTTTGCCCCACCCGACGCGGTGGTGTCAAAACGATTTTTCGGGCGATTTTTATACATCAAAAAAGCGAGGTGAATTTCACCTCGCTTTTTTGATGTGTTGTTATTTTGTTTTGGCTTTGCGTATCGCAAGGATGCGGTTCATTTCGTTGTATACGATCATAAACCCTTCGTCTACGCCCATGCCCGGCTTGGCTAACATCTGATCAGGTTGGGTTGCCATTGCGCAGTGCACGCACACCTGAGCACTGCGATCGGTCTCGTTACAGGTGCCGCCCTGGTACGCACCGATTCCGTGTTTTTTGCAGTACAGAACGGCTTCGATGGTGTTGTTGATACCGCCCAGGTCAGGAGTCTTGATCTGCACCATATGTCCCGCTTTATTATCCACAAACAGCTTGATATCCTCTAAGGTGTTGCACCATTCGTCAGCGACCAATTCGACGTCACAGTTGCGGTCGTCCAATTCTTTGGTCAACCCGGCCAACGCCGTGATCTGGGTCTCGCGGTCGCAGTCGCAGTCCATCGGGCCTTCAATGCGCAGCTTGAACGGCTTGGCGATCTCGCCGAGCTTTTCAATGTAGTCGGCCATTTTTTTGTAGTTGTTGTTGCCGAACGCAGCACCGATCGTGCCGTACACATCGATGTGCATCACCGGTGTGTAGGCGGTATTGCTGCGGTTATTCAGGATGCGGTCGCGCAGCCACGCCACATAATCCGCCAGTTTTTCACCGTTTCTGCCAAGCTTGGTGTCAATGTTATTGATCAACGCGTGGGGCAATACCGGTGCGCCCTTGATGATCATTTTGTCGGCGTTGTCGTAGCGGTCATCACCCGACTGCGTGAACAGCGGGACGGGTGTATTGGATACGGTGCAGCCGTATTCATCTGCCACGACCTCACACATCATTCTGCCGGTTGCTTTGGCAACAGCATCCAGAATGGCTTGTGACACACCGTAGCGGATGGCGGTGTGCAGGCGCTTGCCCTCAACCTCGATCGCTTCCATCATCGCGCACAAACCACGGAAGTCATCCGCTTCTTTGCCCACGAGCTGAGGCTTTATATAGGCGTCAATGACCGGAATAAAATCTTCCGCGAGAAACAACGGATCGCGGCCGCCCGCACCGGAATACTGCACGGCGGCGCAATCGCCGTACGCGATTTGTCCGTCTTGCAAGATCAGCATAACCGAGATGGATTCACCCGCCTGACGAACCGAGCGGAAACCTTCTGTTACGGGGTCACCGACATAGAACACACCATCGTGCGCGGCGCCCTGCTTAATGGCGCGCTGATCGTCAAAGTAAAAGCCGGTACGTCCGGCTGAGCAGACGACGTCAATGATCTTCATTATGAAACTCCTCCAATCAATATTTGGGACGGCCTACCAAACGGCCTTTTCCGATCGCATACACATCGTCGATGACCATTTGGAACGAAACCGTGCGTTTTTCGGCAGCGGCGCGTTCCTCGATCTTGGATTTGTGGAAGTCGACAAGTTCTTTGGAGAACGGCAAATTACCGATATCGAGAATGCGGACGGCACCGTTGTTGTCGCGGCAGGGCAACATTTTACCCGCATTAAAACGGCAAGGAGCGAACGGGACATCCAAAACGCCCGCTTCTACACCGCGGCAAACGCCAACCGCAATATCGCCCAAACCGAGTTCAAAGCATTTGTCCACGATCGCGCGGGTCTCCAGCTTGATGATCTCTTTTTCCTCATCAAGGCGCTTATCCTGGAAGGTTTGATCCGCGAGCATATTCACGACCTGTTTTGTGCAGCGCAAGCCCTCGGCATTCGCCTCCATCGTGGGGATGCCCACCGCTTCGTGCGGTGTTTTGACGATCACTTTGGTTGCTTTGGACAACGCCGCGATCAAGCTGCCGGAGGCGATCACGCCAAACGCCTTTGCTTCATCGGCAGGGAAGCCACCCATCCATTGATGCAAAACGGTCGTGACCTGTACGTCGCCGTATCCGTATTTTTCAAGATACTCATCCGCCAGTTCCTGCAAGGTGCGGATCGCCGCAACGTCTTGTACCAGATTTCCGCATTGGCCGTAACCGACGGTAATATTTTTCACGCCCTGCTCAGCGGCAAGTAACGCCTCGATAATAGCGGCAGCGTGTGAAATGCACGGCGGCACCAATGTGCCGGTTAAGGGCCCGTAAGGCTCGCGGTTGATGGAAACGCCCATTTCCTCGTACAAACCGGTCAAGCGGTCCACATACTGCCAATCGCGGATCGTGCGTTCCATCGGAATGTTCTTGCAATACGGCAGATTATAGGATATGCCGCCGCCTTCATAGCTGGTGAAGCCACCGGCATAGGTGATCTCGGTCAACAGTCTGGCGTCGGGTGTGCCGTGACGAACCTGCATCGGCACGTTCACGCTCTCCACGACCTGTCGGCATTTTGCCACACCATGGTTGACGGCGGGGAAGCCGTTGAGCATCGCGCGCTCCAGACGGAGAGATTCGGAAATGCCGTTCTCCGCCTCCTCGTAACGGTTCTGACGGGTATAGCTGTCGATGGTAGAAGGCAGCAGATCGGCTTCGCCGAAGTCCTCCAAATACTGCATAAGCTTGATGTGCTCCTCGACGACCGGAACACCGGCACGAGGCTGGATCAACGTGCGGTTGTCACGTTTCGCATCCAGCAGCTTTTTTGAGAAGTTGCGGCATTCGGGCATCGCTTTATGATACGCGACCGCTTCTTCTAAATCCACGTCACTGCCGGTGGGCCATTGCGCGAGCACCTCTCGGCGAAGCTGTTCGAACTCACCGTCAGGGATGCGTTTATTCTGAATGTCCATAGTACTCAAGCTCCTTTTTCATAAGTTTCAGCGCGGTTTTCGGGTAGTATGATGCGAGCAAGCCCATTGCCGCCAATATGTACCGCTTATCCGCCCACACGTCTGCCGTCTTAGGTCTCAGCGACGACGGCTTCGATACCGAATACAGCGCGTTTGCGGCAATCTGCGGCAAACGCTCGGAATGGATCAGACTACCGCCCGTCACTACAATGTTCTTCACGGTGGTCAGGTTTTTGCCTTCCTGAACCAGTACCTTGCCGAGCAGAGTATAGCTTTCCGAAATGTTGCCCGCATGGCGGGTGACCGCTTCGTCCACTGCTGATGACGCCAACGCAAAGTCCAAATCTTCCAGAGCCTTATCGCCGTTCGGCACTTTATCGGGGTTGTTCCGCAGATCGTCGACGAGCGACGTGACTGTGTCCTCAGACAGGCCGGATATTTCGCAGATGCGGCCGATCCCGACGCTGTCAACGATACCGCGTATGCTGTACCGCATACCGATATCACCCTCAACAGTGCGCTTGGCATACGGTTCGGGCAGGCCTTTGTAAACGGTATTCATATGTTCAGGCATACCGTCCGCAATGGAATATATGTCGGTGGTAGCGCCGCCGACGTCAACAGCGATCAGTTCGCCGATGCCGGCTTCGCTATCGACTCCTTGGGACAGCAGTTGGACTGCCTGCAAAACCGCGGACGGGGTCGGCATGATAATGCCGGACAGCAGTTCGGTTGCACGGCTGAGCCCTTTTGCCTGAACAATGCGACTGAGGAAGATCTCACGGATCTGCTTTTGCGTGGGTTCGATGTTTAATTCCCCGAATTTCGGCATGACATTGGGGCAGACATACACCTCACAGTCACGCAAGATCTCTTGGCATTCGTGTGTAGCGGAGCGGTTGCCGGCGATCACGATCGGGAATGTCGGTTTCATATCTGCGAGCACCCGCGCGTTGTGCAGGATACAATCGGTATTACCGCCGTCGGTTCCGCCTACCAACAGAAAAATATCCGGCTGTGCTAGGCGGATCGCGTCGACATCCTCTTTCGTGAGTTCAAACGCATACACGCCCACGACTTTCGCACCGGCGCCGAGGCTTGCCAATCTTGCTGCCTCGCCGGTGAGTTCGGGGACCAAACCGCTTGTGACCATCCGCAACCCGCCGGCCGCAGACGAACACGCGTAGCATTCCTCAAATGTCACCTCTCCGATGCGTTGCTTCAACTGTTTGAGACCTTCATTCAGACCGATATTGATATCGGTTTCAACGGTGGTGTAGGCGGACGCCGTGCCGAGGATACAGGGTTCCTCAACATCTACGGCTGTCAGCTTGGTATAGGTACTGCCGAAATCGATCAGTAAAACAGGCTTCATTCGTCCGCACCGTCCATATGCAACAACTCTCGAAGCGCTTCAATGGTGGTTTCGGGTGCGGTTCCCGGAGGAAATGCGCGATCAAAGCCCATCGCCTTAAAGCGGCGCTCAACATCCTCGAATTTTTGCTTGCCAATGACGATATTACCGCCGACGACCAGCGGAATTCCCTTGAGACCCGCCTCATCACATTTCTCGCGCATACCGCGGCAATCCAGCTCGCCCTGTCCGTACAAAGACGAGATCACGATCGCATCCGCACCTGACTCGATCGCCGCTGCGATATATTCCTCCTGCGCGACCATAACCCCCAGATTGACAACGTCAAATCCCGCCGCATGGAAAGCGTGCTCCAGGATCTTATTGCCCACAGCGTGGACGTCTGCACCGATAACACCCATAACCAGTGTTTTCTTGTCGCGATTTTCCATAACCTACACCCCGATCAAACAAATTGTTATATACCTATATCATATAAGGTTATATACCATAAGTCAAGTTCTATTTTCCGTTTTTTGACACATTTCGCGGGTGCGGGTAAAAGAAAAACCGCCCAACGTGCGTTGGGCGGCGAATCAGATCCTTTTTTCTTCCAAAAGACGCTTGATCTTGGTTTCCAAATACAGCACGGAGCCTTCGTCCATTTCATAGTAACAGTCGATAATTTCGCCGTTAAAGCTATGGATGGCCTCGACCGTTTGTGTGCTGAAGTGCTTTTCATATAGCTTCGGCAGCAGGAGAACGTCCTTGTCCTTGAGGTAGTTTCGCACGTCCGTTTCCGTTGCGCATACCAAAGGATCGCACACCGTCACCCCTTCAGTATAGGTTTGACAAGTGTTATATAACAATTCTCCGAAACGATCACTGTACGCAAGGATACCAACTTTCTTGTTCGCGCCGATGCGGATGATGCGGGATAGACTTTGTGTGGACGGTCTCAGTGCTACACGGACTACGCGCTTTTTGATGGGCACGACGCTTTCCAGATAGTCGGCGTGCAAGGACGTCGTAATGATCAGTTCAAATTCCTCGCCCAGCTTGTACGGATACTGCTTGACATTATCCAGCATATACGAGTACAGATCCACACCGTTGATATGGCGAAGCTGCTCGGATATCTGCGATAGATTCTCGGGATTACACTCGACCGCCACCACCTTGACGTTGGCCTCCTGCTCCGAGCGTTCACGCAGTTTTAGGTTGACAAAAATGTTGATCTCGTTTGGGGAAAGTCCCATATCTTCAAGATAGTCGAGCATATTGCCGATTGCCGCCATCGCTTTTTCCTTGCGGCTTGCCGAATTATCGTGCTGATAACTGACAAAGGTTCCGCGCCCCTGCACTTTTTCGATCAGCCCCGCGTGCTCCAATTCATCGTAGGCGCGTTTGACCGTGCCTCTGGCAATACCCAGTTTTTGCGTTAACTGCTGAACAGTGGGCAACCGCTGACCGGAAAGCAGCACTTCTTTTTTGATCGCCACACGAATGGCATCCACCAGCTGCTGATACAGTGGGATATCCAGTTCGGCATTGATATGAATAAAGTCCATGATCCTGCGCTCCCATACAATTGTTATAGACAAATTGTACTCGTTTGCCGCCGATTTGTCAATCGGATGTGCAACAATTTTGGAAGCACCAGGAGGCGGTGCGTATTACGTCTCGGCGGTTTGTGCCAAATACTGTGACCGACCGATCTCATACAGGTTGTTGCCCTCGCTGTCGATCACGACGATTACCGGAAAGTCCTCGACCTCAAGTCGGCGGATCGCCTCTGCACCCAGATCGTCATACGCGATGATCTCTGCCTTTTTGATACATTTGCTGAG
This sequence comes from uncultured Eubacteriales bacterium, assembly GCA_964482275.1. Lineage (GTDB taxonomy): Bacteria > Bacillota > Clostridia > Oscillospirales > Acutalibacteraceae > RGIG3009. The sequence continues at coordinate 8,224 of CAYZXC010000004.1, read as the reverse complement.
CAGTGCACCGCAGCCGCCGATGGCGCCGAAATAGACAGCACCGTGCGTTTTCATCGCATCAATGACATCGGGACCCCGTTTCCCTTTCCCGATCATACCGGTTTGTCCGACTGCGATCAGCGCGGGGCTGTACGCATCCATACGGTAGGAGGTCGTCGGGCCCGCCGAACCGATGGCTTCTCCGGGCCTTGCGGGGGTGGGGCCTACAAAATAGACAATGCTGTCTTTTATATCAAACGGAAGCGGGGCACCGGTATCGAGCAACTCACACAAGCGCTTGTGCGCGGCGTCGCGCGCGGTGTAAATAACACCGGAGATCAGACAGCTGTCACCGGCTTTCAGAGATCTTGCCGCCTCACGAGTGAGCGGGGTGTTAATACGAATCGCCATTTACAGTACCTCCGTTTTGTGCCTCGTGACGTGGCAATTGATGTTGACCGCTACGGGCAGGCCGGCAATGTGCGTAGGATAGTATTCTACGTTCACTGCCAGTGCCGTCGTTTTGCCGCCAAAGCCCTGAGGGCCGATGCCAAGTGCGTTGATATCCGCCAAAAGGTCGCTCTCCAGTTGCGCATAAAACGGATGGCTGTTGGGTTCGTCTACCGGACGGAGCAGTGCTTTCTTTGCCAGATATGCCGCCTTGTCAAAGGTTCCACCGATGCCGACACCGACCACCACCGGAGGGCAAGGATTCGGACCGGCTTGTTCCACGACACGCTTTACGAAGTCCTTAACGCCCTGTAATCCGTCCGACGGACGCAGCATCGCGATCTGACTCATATTTTCGCTGCCGAAGCCCTTGGGGGCTACCGTGATCTCTAAGCGGTCGCCGGGGACGATCTCAAAGTACAGCATGGCGGGGGTGTTATCACCGGTATTGACCCGATCCAGCGGATCTCGTACGATGCTTTTACGAAGATAGCCATCCCGATATCCTTGGCGAACACCCTCGTTGACCGCCTCGGTAATATCCCCGTTCACGTGCACGTCCTGACCGATCTTCAAAAACACGCAGGCCGCACCGGTATCCTGGCAAATCGGCTGTGCCTTGCGGTCGGCGATCTCATAGTTCTCAATGATATGATCCAGTATTTCCTTTGCCTGCGGCCAGGTTTCCTGCTCGGCCGAGCGAGTGATACACGTCTTGATATCCTCACTGAGATGGCAGTTTGCCTCAATACAGAGCTTTTTTACACTATTCGTAATCGCTACAGCCTCAATTTCGCGCATATACTTTCACCTCTATGATTTTACGGAGTGTTGTAGATCTTGTCGAGCAGCGTACCGTCACGGCCGATCACCTGTGCGACGACCCGATCACCTTTCGCGAGTGCCCGCGGTCTGCCGGTCAAGCGTTCCGTTTTCTCCTTCAGTGCCACGATGTCCATAACAGGCAGACCGGCATCCGTTAACCGATCACGAAGCTCGGCGTTTTTCGGATTCACCGCAATGCCACCCTGTGTGACCAACACATCAATATCCTTGCCGGGGGTCGAAATACAGTTGACGCGGTCGGTGATAATGGGTAGCCTGGCGCGGAACATCGGTGCGATGATCATCGCAAGCTTGGCACCCGCCGCGGTATCGCTGTGACCGCCCGAACCACCCATCATATATCCGTTGGAATCGGTGTGCACATTGACATTAAAGTCTGTGTCGATCTCGGTCGCACCAAGGATGACCACATCCAAGTTGTTGACAGCCGCGTCGGGGTTGTCGGGTGAGGCGTACTGAATAGCGGAGATCTCTTGATGGCGGGGATCGTTGCGGATAGACTCAACCGCTGTTAGATCAAAGCACTGTACATCCAGAAGCTTTTGAAAACAACCGGCTTTCAGCATATCCACCATATATCCGGTGATACCACCCAAGCCAAAACTGCCCACGATCCCTTGCTTGACCATACTCTCTTTAAGGAACTTTGCCGCGGCAAGCGAAGCGCCGCCCGCGCCCGTTTGGAACGAAAAGCCGTCCTTTAATAAGCCCGATGCCTCGATGACCTTTACCGCTTGCGCCGCCATGATCAGACCGATCGGATCGCGGGTGATGCGGGTCGTGCCCGAAACGATCCCTTTGGGATCGCCTATTGCGTCAACGGGCACCACATAATCAATATACTCCTCGGATATGGAGCGATCCTTAAGAGGATAGTCCACCAGGTTGTCGGTAATGACGACAACCGTTTTGGCGTGCATCGCATCGGCAAAGGCGTAGCCAAGACTGCCGCAGGCGGATTTCCCATACTTACCGGAGCAGTTGCCGTGGTTGTCTGCGGTCGGAGCGGCGATAAACGCCACGTCGATCGGCGTTTTGCCCGATACGATGTCGGCGGGACGGCCTCCGTGCGTGCGGAATTCGATCGGTCGTTGCAAGATCCCTTCCGAAAACGCACGTCCCAAAGCAGCAGAAATATAGTCAGCCGCGATACCGGTGACGACTCCGTTTTGGATATGTGAGAGCAACGGCTGATGTGCGTCAAATAGTGAGCTAGCGTTAACGGTAATATCCCGAATGCCGAGCTGTGCGATCTCATTCATCACCATATTCAGCACATAATCACCATTGCGCAGATGGTGATGAAACGACACGGTCATGCCGTCCTTCAGCCCCGACAGTTTGACCGCCTCGCGAATGGAGGATACTACTTTATTCATTGGTGCCACTCCTGCGTATTCCCAAAATATTTGCCGTAGCGATGGTTCGCTCAGCTCTTGCCACGATCGGTGCATCGATCATTTTTCCGCGCAAAGCGATAGCTCCTTTGCCCTGCTCTTTGGCAAGGGCAATGGCATCCATCACCTCATAAGCATAGTCGATCTCCGCCTGAGACGGACTGAAAATGCTGTTGATCACTTCAATATGGCGGGGCGAAATCGACGCCTTGCCGGTAAAGCCTAAGCTTTTGGCGAAGGCGCTGTCGGTAACGATCCCCTCATCGTCGTTCACGTCGGTAAACGGTGTGTCATACACCTCAATGCCGGCGGCACGCGCCGCCACGACCACACGGCCTCTGGCATATTCGATTTCTTTTCCCTCTTTGGTACGGGCGCATTGCAGGTCGGCTGTCAGATCCTCCGCACCCAACAGCAGTGCTTTCACGCGCGGCGAGCAAGAGGCGACTGCATAAGCGTTTTCCACGCCTAAAGCGGTTTCGATCAGTGCTATGATACCGGTGCTGCCCACCTCGATGCCCAATGCTTGTTCCTGCTTTGTGATATACGCGTCCACCGTCAGCACATCTTCGGGGCGGCCGGCTTTGGGTAACAGGATCATATCCGGCCGTTCGGGTAAGATCGCGTCAAGATCCGCTGCCCAAAAATCCGTGTCGATGGCGTTGATACGCACGATACACTCTTGATCATCAAGATCCATATACCGCATCGTATTGCGAATCAACACGCGTGCCGCATCCTTTTCCGCAGGAGAAACGGCATCCTCCAGATCAAAAATGACCGCATCCGCGCCCAGATACGCCGCATTGATCAGCATATTGGGCGTGTTACCGGGCAAAAACAGCATGCTGCGTCTCATAACAGCACCTCGTTCCCACCACGCAGAACAGCGCTTTCCACTCTGGCGCGAATCACGCACTCAAGCGCGCCTCGATCCGTGACTCTCACCTGCGCGTCTTTGACATCGAGATCCTCTAATACATCCAAAACGGCAGAACGGATTGCCCCGCCGAACTGCTTTTCGACAACCGATTCAATCTGAACCGTGAGTCCATTGTCCGCGGGTTCGATCTCTACAAAGGCATCGCTGGATTCTAGTGTGCCGGAACACGCACTTTGTTTAATGGTCACTCTTGACGCAACCCCTTCCACTACCAAAAGTTATAGAAACAATTCGGTGTTATTATATAATACCATTGACTAAAAAGCAACTATTTTGTTTACTCTCTTTACATTCTGTGTTATAATAGGGTATAGTCTAAACAAAGAGTTTATTTTCAAGAGGGAATCGCTGTGTACGTTGAATTGGTAAGACAATTTGATGAGAGAAAACGGCGTATCTGGCACACCTTTCTTAAAAAAGCCGGATTGGAGCCGGACGCCGCGGTGGCGCAAACGGCTCTCCTGTGGGAAGGGGATACGCTGGTCGCCGTTGGTTCGCGTGAGGAAAATCTGCTCAAATGTATCGCGGTGGACGAAAGCCGACAAGGTGAAGATCACACCTCAGCGATCCTGTCTGTGTTGCGGCAGGAGGCGTTCTCGGAGGGGTATCGTCATCTGTTTTTGTACACCAAGCCGGAAAATGAGCGTCTGTTTTCATCACTGTTCTTTTATCCGGTGGCGAAAACCGATACGGTGCTGTTGATGGAAAATCGCCGAAACGGTATCGGGGAGTTTCTTGACGGTTTGCCGCAGGTGTCGGCTTCGGGGGAAATCGGTGCCGTCGTGATGAATGCCAATCCGTTTACGATCGGGCATCGGTATCTCATTGAGACCGCCGCCAAGGCTTGTGACCATCTCTATGTGTTTGCGGTCTCGGAGAATAAAAGTCGGTTTTCTTTTGACGACCGTTTGCGGATGGTGGAGCTCGGCACCGCCGATCTTCCTAACGTATCCGTGCTCCCCACCGGCCCATATCTGGTATCATCTGCGACCTTTCCCACCTATTTTCTCAAGGAACGCGAAAAGGCGGGGGAGGTGCACTGTCGGTTGGATGTCGAAATATTCACGACCTACTTTGTGCCGAAATTCTCGATAAACTGTCGGTATGTTGGTACAGAACCGCTGTCACCGATGACGGATCAATACAACGAGGTGCTAAAATCCGGTTTGCCGCCACGCGGCGTTGAACTGCGGGAAATACCGAGATTTCAGATTGCCGGCACTCCCGTCAGCGCAAGCGCTGTTTGTCTGGCGATCGAAAACGGTCATCGCGAAACGGTACAAGCACTGGTTCCCGAAACCACCTTTCGCTATTTAACGACAAACGGACTACTCTGATCAAGGAGGATCTGATATGCAAGAGCGTCAGGAAAGTCATATTTTAAGCAGTTATTTTGCGCCGCGAGGTCATCAGCGTATGTATTCTCTCGGTATGCAATTGGCACAGTTGTATCTGTCGCCGTTTGACAAGCTCATCGGCATCATCGGCGAGGCGGGCTCCGGAAAAAGCGCCCTGTTGCGTGGTATGTTTCCGGGGCTGGAACTCACCAACGACGATGACGGCGTATATGTTCGTCCCCTGCCGTTGTTGGATCAGGGCGGCCGCTTTTTCTCGCCGCATACCTACCACGTCGATATTCGCTTTGAAAACGGATTCACGCACATGTCGGTATTGGCGGATGCGATCAGCGAGGCGTTACAAAACGGAAAACGTGTCATCGTCGAGCATTTTGATCTGATCTATCCGTTGCTGGGATTTAACGCCAACCTGCTGATCGGAGTAGGCGAACAAATCCTCATCTCCCGACCGACACTTTTCGGGCCGGAACCGCAGGAGATACAGGAAAAGGTATACGAGTCCTTAACATACCGTCTGATGGCTCACACCGCAGAGGACTTGTGCGAGCTGTGTATGCCGCGTCACGATATGGAACGTTGCGGCCACGACGACGTCCGGCACGGCTTCGTCATCACCTTCCCTGAGACCAAGCCTGAGTTTGACATACTGCAGGTGGAAAAACAGGTGAACGAGATGATCGCCGCGGATCTCCCCGTAACCTATGTGGATAACAACCACATATCGGTCGATGGGCGCACACATTTCTGCACCGGCCCGCGTATTCACGTGTCACACACGGGACAGATCAAGAATTTCCATTTGCTGCATCATTTTATTTATGATCGTTTTAAACACCACTATCTGTTGGTGGGATGCGTCGGTCATAACGCCGAAAAGAATTTACAAAAGCTTGACGATCAACAGAAAAAGCAATCCGACCTGATCATACAAGCAAGCGGGCCGAGCTTTTATTAACACTTCGTATCGCGGGAGGGAGCAATATGCAGGAGGTCACGCTGCGGCAAATGCTGGAAGCACGAGACAACCGGGTCGCTCTGCAAAAGCAGCTGTTGCAACGCCACAAGACGCCTCTCGTATGCTTTACAATGAACATTGCCGGCCCCGTCAAAGTCTCGCCGCTCATTGAACGCGCTTTCTATGAAGGCGTCAAAGCTTTGGAGAATACGCTTCCCGCGCAACGCATACGTCACCGGGAGCTCAACGTATCCGTCACAGGCTGTCAAGCGATGTTTTGCGTCGATACGGATGCCGCAGCGCTCAAAACGCTCTGCACGTCGATCGAAGACGGTTGCCCGTTGGGACGGCTGTTCGATATGGATGTGTTGGATGCCGGTGGGACAAAGCTCAGCCGTGGCACGATGCGGGACTGCATCGTGTGCGGAGCACCCGGCAGGGCGTGCGCCGCCGGGCGGTTGCACACCGTGGAGCAACTTCAGCGTGTCACCGGGGAGATCATAACCGATCACTTTTTTGCAACAGATTCCGCGAGCATCGCGGAGTTGGCGACCAACAGCTTGCTTGAAGAGGTCTATACCACACCCAAACCGGGGCTGGTGGACAGGCGCAACAACGGCAGTCATACGGATATGACTGTGGGCACTTTTGAGAAAAGCGCCCGTGCGTTGGCACCCTATTTCCGGCGGTGTGTGGGTATCGGGCATAAAACCGCTGAGCAACCGCCGTCAGAAACCTTCCGGTGGCTTCGTGAGACAGGCGTCGAAGCGGAACGGGCGATGTATCAGGCGACCGGAGGTGTGAACACACACAAAGGTGCCGTTTATTCTATGGGCATACTCTGCGGCGCGTTGGGCAGACTTTGGATGCCGGAAACGCCTGTTCCGGAGCTTGGGAAGATCTTATCCGTGTGTTCCGATATGACGCGCGATGCCGTTCAACAAGATTTTTCGTCGATCGGCAATACCACTGCAGGAGGGCGCCTGTATCGGGAGCAGGGAATCACCGGTATTCGCGGTGAGGTGGCGGCGGGTTTCCCGTCTGTCAAAAACATAGGACTGCCTGTGTACCGAAAAGCGCTTGGCAGCGGCATGAACGCCAACGATGCCGGTGCGGCAACGCTGATTCATTTGATCGCGGAGGTACAGGACACGAACCTCTATCACCGCGGCGGGCACGCAGGCGCTCGCTATGCCGCCGACGGCGCGAAGCGGTTGCTTGAAGTTTCGGCGTTTCCGTCGAACGAGCAGATCGAACAATTAGACGATGCTTTTATCGCCCGCCATTTATCACCGGGCGGCTGTGCCGACCTGTTGGCGGTCACTTATTTTCTCGCGAAACTCACAAGTGTTACATAACGAAAGCGGAGTGGAATCCCACTCCGCTTTCGTTATACTACAATATGTGTTACAATAATTAAAAACTTTGCAACCTTTTTCAAAATTACAACACTATATAAATGAAAGGAGGTTAAAGAAAATGGCAATAGAAAAATCGGCGAAAGAGGAATACTTGAATTTGCTAACTCAAAATTATATGGATAAACTGTTTTATTTCTGTCTTAAAAAGACGGGGAACAGTTTTGAAGCAGAAAATCTAACTTCGGATATTTTGCTTAATATCATTACTTCGCTTGAGATAGGTAATAAGCCCGAAATTTTTGAGGCATGGGTTTGGGGTATTGCTCGTAACCGTTATAGTGTGTGGGCGAGAAACAAGAATAATCGAAACGAATTGTTTGCCAACTCGGATATTAGCGATTATGAAATTTCAGACAATACTGCGAATACCGAAAACAAAGTGATTCATAGCGAAGAATTGAATTTGCTCAGGCGGGAGCTTGCCTTTGTTTCATCAGAATATCGCAATATTGTAGTTGCCTATTACATAGAGGATAGAAAAATCAAAGATATTGCCGTTTCTTTAAAACTTCCTGAAAACACAGTTAAGTCTAAACTGTTTCGTGCTAGAAAAATTTTGAGAGAAGGTATGAATATGTCTAGAGAATTTGGTATAAGAAGCTACAAACCCGAAAACGTCGATTTTGCCGCAAGCGGTAGTCAGCCAAGCGGTCTGCCTTGGAAGGCAGTTCAAAGAAGCTTACCAAAAAATATATTACTTGAATTAGATAATAACCCGCTAACATTAGAGCAATTGGCTATTGAATGCGGAGTTGCCATGCCTTATATGGAAGAGGAAGTTAAATTGCTTTTGGATGCAACACTTCTTAAAAAGGTTGGCAATAAATATGTAACAAACATTTTTATTGCAAGCAAAGAATGTCAATATGAGATTT
>CAYZXC010000003.1:0-25047 GCA_964482275.1 uncultured Eubacteriales bacterium | reverse complement strand
GGTCGGGTTCTTATTGTGAAAACAACAAGGTTCCGGGGCACCCGCCCGCAATTTTTAATTGCGTTGGCGGGTCGGGTTCTTATTCGTCGTCGCAGCAACCGCAGTCGCAATCGTCGTCACAGCAGTCGCTCAAATCGAATTCCAGATGCTCGCCGCAGTTCGGGCATTCCACGCCGCCGTCCAACAAGGTTTCCTCATCCACACAGAACTCCTCGTCGCAGTTCGGACAGGTGATCTCATAGAACTCGTCGTCGCAGCAATCGCAATCGCAGTCCTCATCGTCATAATAATCGGTTTCCAGCGCGTCCAGATCCTCGTCGATGGTATCGACCTGCTCGCCCATCTCTTCAACCGTGGCTTCCAGATCTTCGATGCTGATCGCAACGTCCGCCAGAACGTCCATAACCGCTTTCCAGATCTTACCTTCCTTGGACTCCGCGTCCACGCCGAGACCTTCCAGCAAGCCTTTCAAATACGCAACTTTCTCCGTAATCGTCATTGTACAGTACCTCCTGCTCGTAAAATAGAATGTGTTAAAATAATCGGTTTATGCGCGCTCCATGTACTCGCCGACGCGGGTATCCACACGGATCATTTCGCCCTCGTCAATGAACAGCGGTACGCGGATCTCAGCGCCGGTCTCCAGCGTGGCGGGTTTGGTGGCATTGGTAGCCGTGTCGCCCTTGAAGCCGGGATCGGTCTTGGTGACCTGCAGCTCGACAAAGTTCGGCGGCTCAACACCGAAGACTTTGCCTTTGTAGGACATGACCTTGCAGACCATGTTCTCTTTGACAAATTTGAAGTTATCCGACAGAATGTCGCTGTTGAGCGGGATCATCTCATAGGTTTCGAGATCCATGAAATAATACAGATCACCGTCGTTATAGGAATACTCCATTTCCTTTCTCTCAACAAACGCGGTCGGGTATTTATCACTGGGGTTGAAGGTGCGCTCCACGACAGTACCCGCGATCACGTTGCGGATCTTGGTACGCACGAACGCTGCACCCTTACCGGGCTTTACGTGCTGGAATTCAACGATCTGATACACGTTGCCGTCCATTTCAAACGTGACGCCGTTGCGAAAATCACCTGCAGAAATCATTTCAAAATCCTCCATATATACATACTATGGTTTATTTTACCCTATCTTGCGCCGTTTTGCAAGTGTTATTTGAGAGAAAAACAAAAAAGCAGGCGACAAAGTCACCTGCTTTCGGTCTTATTCCTCTTCCGCGTGATACTCTTCCATGATCTTTTTCGCGACGTTCATCGGGGCTTCCTCGTAACGCGCAAAGCTCGTGGTGAAATGACCGCGGCCCTGCGTGGTCGAGCGAAGCATCTTGGAATAGTCCGCCATCTCCGCCATCGGAACCTCTGCCGATACGCAGGTCATATCCGGTTCATCCGCCGGATTCATGCCGATGATGCGGCCGCGGCGCTTATTGATATCGCCCATGATATCGCCGGTGGTATCGTTCGGTACATACGCATACACGGTGCTGATGGGTTCCAGCAGTACCGGTGAGGCTTTGGCAATACCGTCCTTGTACGCGAGCGATGCCGCCGTCTTAAACGCCATTTCGGACGAATCGACCGGATGGTACGAGCCGTCGACAAGCGTGGCTTTCACACCGACCAGCGGGAAGCCAGCCAGCACGCCGCGCTTGGCACTGTCGCGCAGGCCTTTCTCGACCGCGGGAAAATAGTTTTTCGGCACCGAGCCGCCGAACACGGTCTCCTCGAAAACGAGCTCTTCGCTGTCGCAGGGTTCAAATTCGATCCACACATCACCGAACTGACCGTGACCGCCGGACTGCTTCTTGTGGCGGCCTTGCACCTTCACCTTGCCGCGAATGGTCTCACGGTACGGCACCTTTGGTGCCTTGAGCACCACATCCACGCCGAATTTTGCTTTCAGCTTGGACACGGTGACATCCAGATGCTGCTCGCCCAAGCCGGACAGTACCTGCTCGCGGGTCTCGCCGTTAAGCTCCAGCGAGATCGTGGGATCTTCTTCCTTTAAGCGGTTTAAGCCCGAAACGATCTTTTCCTCGTCACCCTTGTTCTTGGCATACACCGCCATCGACAGGGAGGGAGATTCAAAGTTGACACCCGGTAGGATCACGGGGCGCACCGGTGCGCACAGCGTGTCGCCGGTGTTCGTGACCGCGAGCTTGGCAACGGCACCGATATCACCCGCGACAACGCAGGGAACTTCCTCCTGCCGCTTGCCGCGCACCAAGAACAGCTTGCCGAGCTTCTCGGCGGTGCCGGTGCGCATATTGAGAAGCGTGGAATCCGGTGTCATCTTACCGCTGATGACCTTGAAATACAGCAGTTTGCCGACGAAGGGATCCACCACCGTCTTGAAAACGATCGCGGCGGTCTGTGCCTGCTCGTTGACGGTGAGATGTACCTCTTCCCCATTCGGGTCGACACCGGTCTCACCCGCAACGGTTTCTGCCCACGGTGCCAACCACATCAAGCCGTTGAGCAGCTGATCGATACCCTCCAGCATCTGCGACGAGCCGCAGTACACCGGACAGATCTCGCCGCGGCGGACGCCGGTGGCAAGACCCATGATCAATTCGTCCGGTGTGAAATCGACACCGGAGAAATATTTTTCCATCAGTTCTTCGCTGGTTTCGGCAACCGCTTCGTTGATCGCCGTGCGCAGACCGTCCAGACGGTGGCCCATATCGGGAAGCGGACATTCCGTGGCTTTGCCGTCCTTATACGTATAGGCCTTGTATTCCAAGATGTTGACGTAGCAGGTGACCTTATGATCTTCCACAAAGGGAACGACCAACGGACAGACCGTCGGGCCGAATTTCGCCTTCATGTCTTCAAACACCTTATAAAAATCCGCGTGCTCACTGTCCAGCTTGTTGACGAACAGCAGCTGGGCGATCCCTTTCTTGCGAGCCGCCGCGAGCGCCTTTTGCGCACCGACCGTGATACCGCTCTTGCCGGATATCACCACGACCGCACTGCCTGCCGCGCGGATGCCTTCGCTCATGCCGCCCGCGAAATCAAACGAGCCGGGTGTATCCAACAAATTGATCTTCGTATCCTTCCATTCGACCGGAAGCAGGGACATCGACACCGATGCCTGACGCTTGATCTCCTCCGGATCAAAGTCGCAGATCGTATTGCCGTCCGCCACCTTACCCAAGCGATCCGTTAGGCCGGCGGTATATGCGATCGCCTCTGCCAGCGAGGTCTTACCGGAACCGGCATGGCCGACGAGAGCAACATTACGGATATGCTTTGCATTGTACTGTTTCAAAAGATGGACTCCCCTTTCCTATCGTCGGCTTAACAGGCCATCAAGCCGACAACACTTGACAAAAATGAGCAATAATACACAAAAACATTTTACATGTATAATTGTTCTTTGATAATTATAACCTATAAATTTTGAGATTTCAACTACAAATATGGCGAAAAGCAAAAAAATCCCCTCTGCATAAAGGCAGAGGGGTGTTTTTTGGTGGAAATGACGGAAAATTACGATTTGGCAAAGCCGAAGGCAGCGGCCGCTGCCACCAGAGTGGCAATGCCGAGGAACTCGACCGCATACAGCGGCGGGATCAGCACACCGCTGACAAACGCCATGCTCGCCGTCATAGCGATGCCAATGACACCGACTATCACCTGAACCGCAGTAACGAACCGCATGCCGGTGCGCAAGCGGCGGCACCGTGCGAGCGCCGTCATCATATCGCCAATACCGCCCGTGGAAACGATGCCGGCAGGCTCCTGCGGCGATACGCCGTCGACCAGCGCTTCAAACGAACGGCCGGCCGGAGCACCTAACAGCTCCACATAGAATCCGTTGAGCCCGAAGGTAGAGGCGATCAGCGATTCGGTAACGTTCGGGTCACAGGTGCGAACGAGCAAGGTGATGCGGCGATGCGTGAGATCCGTCAAGATCTTCTTAACCTCAGGATCTGCTATGTAGCTGACGACGAACATCGCGGACAGCTCACCGGCGATCGACAGATAGACAAGCTGACGGCCGTTCTTGGCATAGCGTTCCTCGTAGTCCTTGGAGGGAATATCAATGCCGTGGTTATCGAGCAGTTTGCGGTTGCCGATCAACACCCGACGGCCGCTCACCCAGCCGGATAAGCCCATATCCTGTTCATATACCAACGTATCCACGTCGTGGAGCATATCGACTTTATTTAAGATCATACGGCGGAACACGTGAGACAACGGTCCGCCCGCGCGGATGGAAACGGACGCCGCATCGAGGATCGCCTCGTCAATGCGCGTACCGGAAAAGGTCTTGATACCGTGGAGCAGAACACTGCTTTCCGGGAACAGGTCGATCGCATCCAGCGCCACCGCATGTGAGGAACCGTATTCCTGCACCGCGCGATAGCCGACGACCGCCGTGCCGCGCTTGCGCAGTTCCTTGGCCGTCACCGCCATGGTTGAACGCAGATAGATCAGCATCAAGGCGGGCGACGATATACAGATCATCGAGCAGAATAAGGTGACCGCAAGCAACCACGTCGTAAGACCGTTCAAAAGCAGGTAGACCACCGCCGCGATCAGCGAGATACCCACCACGATCGGCAGATACCACCGCATCAGCGCGTTCCCGCACAGCGGGTCCTCGGAATTTTTGATGTACTCGCCGGAAAACTCCGTCTTGCGGAAATAGGTGACGCGAGGCTCACCGAGCGCAACGGCGGGACGACCGATCTCTTCCGCCAACGCGCTGTCCTCGATGCGCTTGGCTGTCAGCTTTTCGCCCTGAGCGGCCACCAAGCCGAAGGTGCGGTTAACACGGTCCGCTTCCAGCTTATCCGCCACCTGCATGAGTAGCAACGACAAACCGGTAACAGCGGTGAGCACCGGTGTGGTGCCGTCGGTAATGCCGCTTGTATTCAAGAACTGCAACGCCGTCTGTACCAGTGTGAGCACCGCCGTCAAGGCAACGCCGCTTTCCGCCGTGACCGAACCGCTGAACAGGCGGGATAAACCTGCCTGCAGGCGCGTTCGCACAGCGAGCATCATCACAGCGAGCAGAACCAGATGTACAATGAGATACGCGGTCGGATTCATGGAGACCGCCGGCGAAACGAAGGAGAAAACGGCGATAAAGAATAAAATGATCTCCACGACGGCGGTGACGAACAACGACACGCCCGCTTTACGCTGGGCGACCTGCAGCTTCTGACGCAGAGCACCTAGCTGCTGATGGGAGGTGAATTCCTCCTCCGGCACCGCTTCCGGCTTTTCCAGAGGCGTTTCCGGATACACGACCTCGCCGCGCTCTACCGGTTCTTCCGCCTCGGCTCTCGCCTCGGCGCGCTCGTGTTCCTCACGCTTTTGCGAAAAATCCTGAATTTTTTCCCGACGGATACGGCGAAGCGCTTCGTCCTCGCCCTCTTCCGCTTCTTCCTCGCTGTCAAAGCCGTCGAGCATCAGCTGCGTGGCGTGCTCGCCGGTCTCGTCCGCGTCCGATTCCCCATCCAACACGCGGGTCTTCTGGGAAACCGTGACCTCGCGAGTATCGTCCATCGCATCGTCACCGTACACCTTGACGCCGTCTTCTTCCGTGTCCGGTGCTTCGGTTGCCGGTTCCTCGACGGCCGGCTCTTTCTCGACCGGCTTCGCTTTAGAACGGCTTCTGAACAGACCGCGCTTTTTCTTGGCGTGTGCCGCCGGTGCGGGCGCTGCCTTTTCATTGTATTCAGGCTCTACAGCCACCACCGTCGGAAACTCGGTCGTGTTGACGCGTTCCGCTTCGGTGTTTTCCGTCTCCTGCAAGGGTACGGATTGTTCTTTTTTCACCACAATCACCCTATCCTCTGTCATTTCAAGCCAAGGCGCTGGCGCGCAACCTCATACACCATGATCCCGCACGCCACCGACGCGTTTAACGAATTGATCTTGCCGCGCATGGGCAAGGATACGATCCCGTCGCATTGCTCTTTCACAAGACGGCTCATGCCGTGGCCTTCCGAACCGACCACCAAAGCAACGCCGCCGGAAAAATCGGTCTGACACCAGGTTTCTCCGTCCATGTCCAGTCCGTATACCCACACACCGCGCTTTTTAAGCGTTTTCAACGTTTCGGTGAGATTTGACACACGCACGACAGGCATATACTCCACAGCGCCCGCCGAGGTCTTGTATACCGTGGAGGTGAGCCCCACGGCGCGCCGTTTGGGGATGATAACGCCGTGGCAGCCCGCCGCCTCGGCACTGCGCAGGATCGCGCCCAGATTGTGCGCATCCTCCAGTTCATCGCATACGATTACGAACAGCGGCTCGCCTGCTTCCTCCGCGCGTTGGAACACATCCTCCAGTGAAGCATATTCCTTGCAGGCGGCAAAGGCGATAACACCCTGGTGATTGGCACCGCCGACCGCGGTCAGCTTGCGGGCGTCGGTCTCCTTGATCGGAACTCCCTGTTCACGGCACAAGCCGCGAATCAGGCCGATACTGCCGCCTCGCTCGCCCTTGGCGATCCAAAGACTGTCCAGCGTACGGCCGGAGCGGAGCGCCTCCAACACGGCGTTGCGCCCGATGATGCGATCCTCCTCCAAGCGGGGGGGCTCGGCACCGATGATCGGCTGCTGCATACTGTAAAACCTCACAATTCCCCAATATTAGTCTTATTGTACCATATATCTTTTCAAAATGGAATACCCCATTTTTATGTTCTGCGGAAAATTCTTGCAGGGAATATAAAACTGTGATACACTGAGTGAAAAGGGGTTGACGGTATATGAAATTAGCAGTGATCACCGGCGCGTCCTGCGGTCTCGGTGAAGAATATCTCAAGCAGGTCATCGAACAACTGCCGGAGGTCGAGGAGATCTGGCTGATCGCCCGCCGTCTGGAAAAATTGGAAAGGCTCGCTTCCCGCTTCGCCGAGCGCCGTATCCGGTGTCTGTCGCTGGATCTCACCGTGCCCGAAAGCTTTGAGGTCTATCAAAAAGAGTTAGAAGCCGCAAAACCGGAGCTCGTACTGCTCATCAACAACGCGGGCTGCGGAAAGCTGGGAGTCCTTGCCGATGCCGACTATACCGAGCAGGCCGGCATGGTGGATCTCAACTGCCGCGCGCTGACTGCGATCACGACGCTTTCGTTGCCGTATATGCCGAAGGGCTCCGGTATTTTGAACGTCAGCTCGATTGCCTCGTACGCGCCGACACCGCGTATGACGGTGTACTGTGCCACCAAATCGTATGTATCCGCGTTTTCAAAATCGCTCAGCGAGGAGCTCCGCCCGCGCGGGATCACGGTACACACGGTGTGCCCCGGCCCGATGGCAACCGGTTTTTTAGAGGTAGCGGACATCATCGGCCGTTCACGCACCTTTGAAAAACTGCCGTACTGCCATCCCGAACGGGTCGCCCGAAACTCCCTGTCGCGGCTGAGGCGCGGCAAGCGCTGGTACACCGATCGGTTTTTCTACAAGCTGTACCGCGTGCTTGGCAAGCTACTCCCCCATTCCTTTGTGATGAAATTCAGTAAAACCTAACGTGCAAAGGTATCGCTTATGAAACTTGTTTCAAGGCACGGCAAAACGATCGATTTGGTGCATTTCAACAGCGGTTACCGGGATATGACGATAACGCCCTATTTTGGCGAGCCCATGATGTCTCTTGAGGAATACACATGTGCTCTGAGAAAGATCATCAAGTTGTCGCGTGCTGTCGGGGCAAAGATTATTTTCAACGCCGCACGCGAGGTGATGGCAGAGGAGAACGTCCCGATCAACGATCTGTATGCCGTTTGCAAAGCACACGAACGGTATTACAAATGTGAGGATAATCTTCATCACACATCCGAGGGGAACGAGGTCTTGGCTCAGCACATTGCCGACGCCATCCTCAAGAAACTCGGTATGGTATAACACAAAACAAAAACTGTGCGGGACCCAGTCCTGCACAGTTTTTTGTTTGCCCTTCTTGCCGACCGCGTGACGCGGGTTCCGAGGGCGGGTTACGGCACCGTCGTTGCGGTGGCCGCCGTTGTCGCTGATACCGTCTCGCCTTCAATCAACGTCAACGGATCGGTATACGTTCCGTTCACCAGTACTTCCATATGCAGATGCGCCGCATCTAATACCTCCGCGGGCACGGCCGAGACCGCGCCGATCACGTCACCGGCTTTGACACTTTGACCTTCCGCGATCGAGGTAGCCGTCACGCCGCAGTAGCGCGTGGTAATGTTGCCGTCGTGTTCGATCTCGATCACCTCACCCCACAGGGCGTCCTGACGGATGCTCGTGATCTTGCCGTCCGCAGCCGCTTTCACCTCGGTGCCTTCTTTGGCCTCAAAATCGACCCCGTTGTGCGTGACCCATTCGCCCAAGGTGTCTGAAAAATAATGCGTTTTACTAAACTCGCGTAGCACGCGGTTGGAAACCGGAAACACGAACAACTCCTCTGCCGCGGTGGTTTGCGTGGCAGTTGTCGTGGGCACCGTGGTGGTCGTGCGGTCATCCTTGATATCGGTTGCGGGAATCACGACCTGCTGTACCGATTTCGTCGTGGTCGTCGTGGACACCGTCGTTTGACCCACGCTCTCCGGTTCATCCGTGGGCAAGGTGCTCACGAAGGTCGTCACAGCGACACCGCAGATCGCGATCAAACAGATCGCAAGCGCCATATAAAATCCTTTTCCGCTACCCTTCTTTTCGTCTTCGGTCTCAAATTCATCCGAATATTTCACGGTCATTCCTCCCTCATTCGCTTCGATGGTAGTGTTCACCGCTGTTACGGGTTTATGCACCGAACGGATTATTTTATTTTCCCGACCGAAGTGACCTTGTTTTTTGACGCGATTGCGGTATACTATATACATCTTGGTAAGGAGTGTTCCTATTATGCGTAAAACAAAGATCGTCTGTACATTAGGGCCGGCAACCGCCGATAAAGAGACCGTACGTCAAATGATCGTAAGCGGCATGAACGTCGCCCGATTGAATTTCTCGCACAACACACACGAGGACCACAAGAAACGCATCGAGATGGTCAAGGAGCTGCGCCGCGAGATGAATCAGCCCATTGCCATCCTGCTGGACACCAAAGGGCCGGAGATCCGGCTGCGTAACTTTGAGGACGGTTCAGCAACCGTCACGGAGGGCGAGGGCTTCACGCTCACCTCGCGTTTGATCGAAGGGACAAGCACCTGCGCTTCGATCACCTATGACGCACTGCCTAAGCAGGTCAAAGCGGGTGACACCATTTTGATCGACGACGGTAAGATCCGTCTGGCGGTCGAAACGGTGGAGGAGTCCGATATCCGTTGCCGCGTGGTTTACGGCGGCGTGTTGCGTAATCATAAGTCCATCAACGTCCCGCACGTGCGCTTAGCGATCCCCTATCTCAGCGAGCAGGACAAGGAGGATCTGCTGTTCGGCATTGAGCAGGACGTGGACTTCGTCGCCGCCTCCTTCACCCGCAGTAAGGAGGATCTCATCGCTCTGCGCAAGTTTTTGGATTATCACGGCGGTCACGCGATCCGTATCATCGCGAAGATCGAAAACATTGAGGGCGTGGAAAACTTTGACGAGATCCTCGCCCACGCCGACGGCATCATGATCGCGCGCGGCGATATGGGCGTCGAGATCGAATACGAGCGATTGCCCGGTTTACAGAAACGGTTTATCCACCGCTGTTATCAGTCGGGTAAGATGGTCATCACCGCCACCCAGATGCTGGAATCCATGGTGACCGCTCCCACCCCCACCCGCGCCGAGATCACGGATGTGGCCAACGCCGTCTTTGACGGCACCTCGGCCGTTATGCTGTCGGGCGAAACCGCAGCGGGTGATTATCCGGTAGAGGCAGTAAAGGTGATGGCGAAAATTGCCGAGCAGGCAGAGACCGACGCGTTTCAAATGGGCGCGTATGAAGGCATCCGCTACGATCTGGACAGTGCCGACACCACCAACGCCGTGTGTGATGCCGCCTGCACGACCGCCCGTGATATCAAGGCAAAAGCGATCCTGGCGCTCACCAAATACGGTCAAACGGCACGGCGGATGTCCAAATTTCGCCCCGCCGTTCCGATCGTGGCGGCAACTCCCGTGGAAAAGACCTTTCATCAGCTGGCGCTTTCCTGGGGTGTGTATCCGGTGTTGTCCCGTTATCAGAAGACCTCAGACGATCTGATGCAACACGCGATCGACTGTGCCAAGCAGATCGACGCCGTCGCAGACGGTGATCGCGTGGTCATCGCCGCGGGTGTTCCGTTGGATACCGCCGGCAGCACCAACCTGCTGAAGGTCGAGCTTGTCGGTAATAAGTATTAAAACAAATGCGCCCCTCCGCGTCGATGCTGCGGAGGGGCGTTTTTGATGTTCTCTTATTCGGCGTCGATCGCGGTGACGGTGTAGCCCGCATCGGTGACGGCTTTCGCAAGCGCGTCAGCAGAGGTGGTACCGGCGTCGATGACCGCCTGCTTTGCTTTGAGATCGACCGTCGCGCGAACACCCGGCAAAGCGTTCAGCGTATCCTCCACCCGTTTTCGGCAGTGATCGCACATCATGCCTTCGATCGTTAAGCGTACCATAGTCGTTTCCTCCTTTCTTGAAATGGGTTTGCTGTGAAAGCGGCGAAGCCGCAACGCGTTAGTAACGACGAACACGCTGCTCAGACTCATGGCGGCCGCCCCGATCATGGGACTCAGCCGCAGCCCTAACAGCGGATAAAACACGCCTGCCGCCAGCGGGATGCCTAAGCAGTTATAGAAGAACGCCCAGAACAGGTTTTGACGGATGTTGCGGATCACGGCGCGGCTCAGGCGGATCGCGGTCACCACGTCGCGCAGATCGTTTTTCATCAGCACGATGTCGGCGCTTTCCACCGCCACGTCCGTGCCCGCACCGATCGCCATGCCGACATCCGCGCGTACCAAGGCAGGGGCGTCATTGATACCGTCACCCACCATCGCGACGGTCTGGCCCGAATCGCGGATATCGGCGATCACCGCTTCCTTATCCTGCGGCAATACCTCGGCAATGACCTCGTCAACACCGATCTCCGACGCGATCGCCTCGGCGGCACGACGGTTGTCACCGGTGAGCATTCGCACGGAGATCCCCATGCGTTTGAGTTCTCGAATCGCCTCGCGGCTGGTTTCTTTCGGAATATCCGCCGCCGCAATGACGCCGATCACCTCGCCGTTTCGAGCGAAGATCAAGGGTGTTTTTCCGGCATCTGCCAGGCTGTTCAATTTGCGTTGAACGGCGATGATGTCGATGCCGGTGTCGTGCATCAGGCGTTCGTTTCCGATGTAGCAGGCAGCACCGTCCAACACCGCCGACACGCCGCGGCCCGGCAACGTTTCAAAGGCAGTCACAGGCGGAACGTCGATCCCGCGCGCGGATACCTCCGCCATCATCGCCGCCGACAACGGATGCTCACTGCGGCTTTCCAATGCCGCCGCCACACGCAACAATTCTTCCTCTGACACCGACAACGGGAGAATGTCGGTGACGACCGGTTTTCCTGTGGTGACCGTGCCGGTCTTATCCAGCACCACACAGCTGACGTTGTGCGCGATCTCCAGTGCTTCACCGGATTTGATCAAAATACCGTTTTTGGCGCCCTGCTCGGTGCCTACCATAATCGCGACCGGCGTTGCCAAACCTAACGCACACGGACAGGAAATGACCAGCACGCAGACGGCACTGGACAGCGCTTCCTCCGGCGCACCGCCGGCAATCAGCCAGACGATACCGGTGAGCAGGGCGATCAACATCACGACCGGTACGAATACCGCAGCGATCTTATCCGCCGTTTTGGCGATCGGTGCTTTCCCCGCGCCCGCATCCTCCACCAAGCGGATGATCTGTGCCAAGGTGGTGTCCTCTCCGACGCGCGTGGCACGGAACTTCAAATAACCGTTTTGGTTCACGGTGGCACTGACGACTGTCGCTCCGACAGTCTTTTCCACCGGTACGCTCTCGCCGGTGATGGCAGACTCATCCACCGCGGCGTGGCCTTCGATCACCACGCCGTCGACCGGGATCCTGCCGCCGGAACGCACGATCACGGTGTCGCCGACCGATACCTGCTCCAGCGGAACCGTCGTTTCCGTGCCGTCCCGCTCGACCACTGCGGTGTTGGGAGCGAGATCCATCAGCGCCTGCAGGGCTTGCGTCGTTTTGTTTTTAGAGCGCGTTTCAAGGAATTTGCCGAGCGTTATCAGCGTTAAGATCATCGCGGCGGATTCAAAGTACAGATCCTCGTGATAGCGTGCGACCAGCGCCATATCCCCGACGGCGATGCCGTGCGCCATACGGTACAGCGCGAACACGCCGTACACCAGTGCGGCCGCAGAGCCGACGGCAACCAAACTGTCCATATTCGGGGTACGCCGAAACAACGCCGGTATGCCTTTCTCGTAATAGGCGCGGTTAACATACAGAATGGGCAGGCACAGCAAAAGCTGTGTCAGTGCGAACGCGACGGCGTTGTGATGGCCGCTCAAAAAAGCGGGCAGCGGCAAGCCCACCATATGTCCCATCGATACGACCATCAACGGGATCAAGAAAGCAAACGAGATCCACAGCCGCCGCTTCATCGCCGACAGGGCAGGCTCCTGCGGCTTAGCAGCCGTGGGACGCGCCGCCGCTCCCGCCGGCACGGCACCGTACCCCGCGGCCTTGACCGCGTCCACGATCATCGTGTCGGTCACCCGTGCGGGATCGTACGATACCGTCATACTGTTGGTCATTAAGTTGACCTGTGTATCCTCCACACCGACAAGCTTACTCACCGCGCCGTGCACGTGTGCCGAGCAGGCGGAGCAGGTCATACCGGTGACAGAAAAGCGTTGTTTCATAAAGCGAGATCCTTTCAGTTAGTCGTTGCTAATCGACGGGCAAAAAGAGCGAAGGCCTACCGCTCGATAAGGCACACCGCGTGTGCCGCGATGCCTTCGCCGCTGCCGGTAAAGCCGAGCCCCTCCTCGGTGGTCGCCTTGACGCTGACGGCATCCGCCGCCAGTCCGCAGGCGGTAGCTAAACGCTTGCGCATTTCGGGAATATAGGGCTTGAGCTTGGGCGCTTGTGCGAGCACAGTCGCGTCGATGTTGGACAGTGTGTAGCCCACATCGCGCACCGCCGCCGCTACCAGTGACAGCAGCTTCAGACTGTCGGCGCCCTTATACTTAGGGTCGGTATCCGGAAACATGCCGCCGATATCACCGAGTGCCGCCGCACCGAGCAGCGCATCCGCGACAGCGTGTGCCAGCACGTCCGCGTCCGAATGGCCGAGCAGACCTTTTGCGTAGGGAATCTCCACACCGCCGAGGATGAGCGGACGCTCCTCCACCAAGCGGTGTACGTCATATCCGTGACCGATACGAAACCTCATTTTAACAGCTCCTCTGCAAACGGCACGTCCTCCGGTGTCGTTACTTTCACATTGGTATAGCACCCTTCGATCAGCTTGACCGGATGTCCGATCGCTTCGATCAGCTGACAGTCATCGGTCGCATCCAGGCCCTGCTCCGTTGCGTGCTGCCACGCGCGTTCGTACAGCGTTTTATCAAAAATCTGCGGGGTCTGAACGTTCCACAGCGTGGTGCGATCGGGGGTTTCGATCACCATACCGTTTTCATCCGCGATCTTGACGGTATCCTTCGTATGCACCGCGGCGGTCGCCGCGCCGTACTGTACGGCGGCCTGCGCCACCCGCTCAATGATCGCAGGGGTGACCAGCGGACGCGCGCCGTCGTGGATCGCCACATAGTCCGCCGCTGTGCATCGGCTGACGCCGTTTCGCACCGAGTCCTGGCGGGTACTGCCGCCGACAACAACGGCGGCAAGCTTGGTGATCCCATAGGTATCAGCGATCTCCCGCAGGCGGGTGTGATCCTCCTCACGTGCGACAACGACGATCTCGCCGATCGCCGTGCACTGCTCAAACGCCACCAACGTATACGCGATCAACGGACGGCCGTTCAAGGGGATAAACTGCTTAGGTATACCCATACGGGTCGAGCTTCCCGCCGCCACGATCACCGCTGCTACCGAAGGAGTCATTCCATCACACCTCTTTCACTTCTGTCACCGTCAATACGGTGCCTTTAACACGAAACCGAATTTCCCACTTACCGTAGGTCATCCCGTAAACGCGTTCCTCATCCTGTTGATAGGACGGACGCGGATCCTGTTCCAGTACGGCGATCAGCGGGGCACGCTTGTCCTCGGCAATGCGGCCGAGCAGGGGCTCCGGAAAATCCACCGTGACCGCATAATCCCGCACTGCGTCCGAAAAACCGCCGATCGCATCGGGATGTGAATCCGTGTAGGCGATGTACGGTTTGATATCCCAGATAGGAGTGCCGTCCATCAGGTCTGCACCCTCTACCACCAAGACCGTTCCGTCCTCGTCCGTACGTTCAACACGAACGAGCCTGACCGATGAAAGACCGATCGCATTCGGGCGGAACGGTGAGCGCGTGGCAAACACGCCCATGCGACGGTTGCCGCCGAGGCGCGGTGGGCGCACGGTCGGGCTGAATTCCTCCCGCACCGCTTCGGAAAACTGCCAGATCAACCACAGATGCGAGTATTCCTCGATCCCGCGCAGGGCTTCCGGGTCCCGATACGGTTTTTCAAATACGACGGTGGACAGCATACCCGAAGCGAGTCCGCTCTGCCGCGGAATGCCGAATTTGCTGTGAAAATCGTTGTGAATACGCGCAATACAGTTCATACGATCCTTCTCCGAACCAATCTGGTTTTCGTAATGTATCATAGCACAGTATTGAGGATAAGTCAACGAATCGTCGGCGGACAGACGAGAAACCGCACAGCTTTTTCTTTCCCCGTATTGACAGTGAAATCCGCCGCGTGGTACAATGTGTTTTTAGGAGGGGATCGTATGCTTTCAATCGTATTTGGGGTATATTCTTTGCTCGTTTTCGTCGCGTCATTCGCGTTGTGCATCTGGCTGGGATATCGCCGCGGCGTGTTTAACAGCGCGATGCGGCTCGGCTTTTTCCTGTTTTCGGGAATTCTTGCCTTTATCCTTGCCAAGGCACTGGTCACCCCGATCGGCGGAGCCCTTTCGGACTGGCTGGTGTCAGCGATCGGCGAGGATCTGGCCGTGCTGACAAGCATGAATTCTATCCTGCAACTTATCGTTCGGCTGTGCGGCGGTCTGCTGGCTCCGATCGTCTTTATGCTGTTGTTCTTCGTGATCGATAAGCTGACCTTTTTTGCGTACGTACCGCTGAAGAAAAAATTTGCTGATGACGAGAAGTTGCATAATATCCCGCACGACAAGCTGTTCGGTGCGATACTCGGCGGCGTGCTGGCACTCGCCATCACGATATCCTGTGTGTTGCCGGTCGGCGGATACCCGAATCTCCTTGCCGAAGCCACCGATCAGATCGCTGCTTCCTCGCTTGCCGAGGAACTGTCCGACGAGATGACCGGAACCGTCAATGAATGGGTCAATACACCCGCTGTTAAAGTGGATTATGCCCTGTCCGGCTGGCTGTTCCGCGGGCTTACCTCGGATGCACGCACCGCGGTATCGTCTTGCTTTTCACTGCTCAATTTGGCAGACACCCTGCAGAATGCGGAGGATGCCACCTCTGTATCTGCTGCGTTGCAGGAACTGCCCACGGGATCCTTAGACCTGCTGGTATCACTCACGCAGGATCTGTTGACACAGCTTGCACCGGATGACGAATCGTCGTATCAAGCCCTTTTGAACATCCTTTCAGAGGCGCTTGACAAGCTCCCCACCATGCGTGATGAGCTGTCGTCCGAAGAATACGTCAAGGAGATACAGGTGCTCGCAACGCTTACCATGATGCTGAGCGATCCCTCCTCCGTCACAAACACGGATATGATCAAAGCCGTGCTGTCCTCCTCGCTCCTGACGGAAGTGATCGTCAAGAACAGCGACGTGCTGGCGGAAGAGCTGTCGGACGTGACCGCCGAGCTTTCCGCGAAAGAAAAGCAGGAGATCAAAAAGGCCGTCAACGAGTACGCCGACGAGTTCGATATGGATGACAAAGTCGTATCGTCCGTACTTTCCATATTGGGTATTTCCTAATTTCCCGCGTTCCCAGAAAGGATGTGGCATTTATGGTCAACGTCTGCCCTGTCGAAGTGCTTGACCTGTTTGCCAAGAAAGGCATTGAAACTGCATCAATTCAAGCTGCAGCACACAGCGACCGCGATATAAGCGGTGCGCTGTGTGAGTGTTACCTTGTCGCCACAAATGAATATCTGGCAATTCTGTCCGGTATCTTTTCGGTCGTTGAAAAGAAAAAAAAGCCGTTTTTAGGCGGGTCGCGCCTGCGCATTCAGTCACAGTTCACGGAGCTGTCCTACGTGCAGTACCCGCTCGCCGCACTTTCCGACTTTGCCGTGGAGGAATTGCTGTCGACCTGTCGCTTGACCGCCGTCAGCAGTGCTGACGGCGGTTCTGTGCTACTTGCCCGCTCTACCAACGCCCACAAGGACGGGCTGTCCCGTTTCGTTCACCACCTTCGCGAGCTTCAAAACGGCCGACCGGTGGTGATGACCGAGGAGGAGGCAAAGGAATCTGCCGTCTGCCCCACCTGCGGTATGCGCTACCCCAATCCGAACCGTCCCGTTTGCCCGAAATGTATGAACAAGGGCAACCTCATTCGACGGTTGGCTGGCTTTTTCAAAAAATACACCCGTTCATTGATCGTTATGCTGCTGTTGCTGGTAGCGATGAGCGCGCTGGGCGTCCTGTCACCGTATATCAGTTCCGCCTTCTTCTACGACGAGGTGCTCAGCGAGAGCGGCTCCTTCTACGGTCAGATCTTGCTCGTGCTGTCGCTCATCATCAGCGTGCGTATTTTTTCGGTGCTGATGAACATCGTCAACGGTGTCATTTCGTCCCGCATTGCGGCGAAGGTCACCTATGATCTGAAATTGACCATCTTCAACGCGATCCGCCGTCTGTCCCTCGGCTTTTTTAACGGGCGTCAGACCGGTGGGCTGATGACGCAGGTCAACAGTGATGCGCAGACCATCCATCAGTTCTTTTTGAACGGGTTGACGCAGTTGCTCGTCAACGGCGTACAGATCCTGGCGTTGCTCGGTGTGATGCTGTACGTCAACCCCCTACTGACGCTGCTGTCACTGCTCGCTATTCCGCTGTACGTGGTAATGTTGCGCTTCTGCCACCTTCGCTTGCACGAGCTGCACGCGAAACGCTTTTCCGGAAACCGCGCGCTGTCCGGCGCACTCAGCGACATTTTAAGCGGTATCCGCGTCGTGAAGGCCTTCTCTAAGGAAAAGCAGGAGGTCGACCGCTTTAACCGCTATTCCAAACGGCTCGCACAGTCCGACGAGGATCTGTCTGCGTTTCAATCCGTCGCCTTCCCGCTCACCAATTTTCTGCTAAGTCTCGGCGGTTCCCTGATCTGGGCGTTCGGCGGATGGATGGTGATGCGTGGTGAGCTCACCTACGGTCTGCTGCTCAGCTTTGTCGCATATTTAAATATGATCTACGCACCGCTGCAAAGCTTTGCCCAGATCACCAATATGGCGACCGATTGTCTGAACGCCTGCTCACGGCTGTTTGAAATTATGGATACCGTCCCCGACGTGCTGGAAGCGGAGCATCCCGTCCGTCCGGAATCCATAAAAGGTGACGTCAGCTTCCGCGACGTGGAGTTCTCGTATACCAAGAACCATAAGGTGATCGACGGCGTCAGCTTTGAGATCGAAGCGGGCAAGACCATCGGCATCGTCGGTCATACCGGCGCCGGTAAGTCCACGCTCGCCAATCTCTTGATCCGGCTGTACGACGTATCTGCCGGCGAGATCTGCATCGACGGCATTAACGTCAAAAATCTGTCGTTTGAGACGCTGCGAAAAAACGTTGCCATCGTGTCACAGGAGACCTATCTGTTTGCCGGTACGGTGTTGGAAAACATCCGTTACGCGCGGCCGGAGGCGACCTTAGACGAGGTCCTCACCGCCGCCCGTATCGCCGGTGCGCACGATTTTATTATGCAGCTGCCGGACGGCTATGCGACGATGATCGGCACCGGCTACAAGGATCTGTCCGGCGGTGAACGCCAACGGCTATCCATTGCCCGTGCCGTCCTGCGCGATCCGCGTATTCTGATCCTGGACGAAGCGACCTCCGCCATGGACACCGAAACCGAACGGCAGATCCACGAGGCGCTGGAGCGCTTGTGTGTCGGGCGCACTACCATTATGATCGCCCATCGGTTGTCCACTCTGCGGAGTGCCGATAAGCTGATCGTCATTGATAAGGGAAAAATGCCCGAATCCGGCACGCACGCCGAGTTGATCGCCAAAAAAGGCATTTATCATAAACTGTACCGTATGCAGGCGGAAGCGCTCAAAAACATCGGTATTGAAGATTGGAAAGGAGATGCAACGCCATGCCCACCAGACCGCCTCGGCCCCCCAGACCGCCACGGCCCGCCACGGGGCCCCAGACATTAAGCGATATCGTAACCGTCACCTATCTGAACCGCGATAACTGTTCCTTCACCGAAAAGAACGGTTTTTTAGGGCTGCGTGCCACCATCGACAAGCGTAAGACGTCTCTTTGGGAACAGCATCTCAAAGCGGACGATGCCGCCGTCGGTGAGAAAGAGGAGCTGGTTTTGGATCGCATCTTTTTGTCCCGCGCCTTCCCGTTTGAAAAGCCGTTTGAATACATTTCCGTATTCGATGCGGATAAGCACGAAGTCGGCTTCATCCGCTCACTTGAAGAGGATTTTGACAAGGACGTCCGTGAACGGCTGATGCGGGAGCTTGAGGAAGCATATTACTGCCCTGTCATTCAGCGTATCCTGTCGATCAAGACACAGCGCGGCATTTCGTACTGGCAGGTGGAGTGTGATTTCGGCGAGGCCTCGTTTTCGCTGCGCGATGCGTACGTCGATATGCGCAAGCTGGACGGGCCAAACGGTGAGGTGCGTCTGCTCATTACCGACACCTACGGCAATCGCTATGAGATCCCCGACGCAAACGCGTTAGACCGCCAAAGCTACCGTCGGATCGAGTTGTATTTGTAACCGCACCTTAAGGATGTGACACTGTATGGATCAACATAACGCTTTGTTTGACAGCGCTCGGCTTGCCGCAAAGCACAAAGAACAGATCACGCGTTCACGCCGTGAAAAGCTGCTCAGCATCGATCCTCACTGCCCGACAGAGTCGATCGTGGCACTGTTTGTCTTTGACCTTCCCGATCACGAGGCGGATGCCGCCTCCCACGCTCGCAAGGTGGACGGGTTAGCCGTGATATATACCGACCGTTTGACGGTGTACGGTGACGGCAAGCTGTTGCGGACCTTTCCGCTCGAAGCCGCCACCGGTTTCCGCGCGCATATCGCCGTTGGCAGTGTCACCGCCGAATGTACGGTGGACGGCGAGCAGCACTTGATCTGCCGTGCAACAAGACAGCACGCGGGCGAGCTCGGCGCTGTCATGAAACAGCTGACCGCCTATTGTGAGAACGGTGTGTATTGTGACGACTATCTGCAAACTGTCGCTTGCCACTGTGAGCACTGCGGCCGCCCCTATCTCCCCGGCTCCGCCTTTTGTCCCTTTTGCGCCAAAAAGGCGGGTGTCATCAAGCGGCTGTGGGAGGTCGCCCGCCCGTTCAAATGGCATCTTATCACAGCAGTGACACTGTTTTTCTGTGTCACACTCGTCAATCTCATCACCCCCTCCCTCAATCGCATATTGGTGGATGAGTATATTAACACCGCTACCCCCGAAGCGGTATCCGTCGCCGGGTTTATCGGTGTGATCGCCTCGATGGCCGCGGTGCAGTTGCTTTCGCACGCACTGTCTATACTGCGTAACCGCGCGCTCATTCGGTCAAGCAATCACGTGGTGGTGAGTCTGCGGGAAATGGTGTTCGCCAAGATCCAAGCGATGTCAATCGCCCGCATTTCCCAGCGAACCGCCGGTTCACTGATGCACCGCGTCACCAACGACACCGTGGTCATCCGCGATTTCATCACCAACGTGCTTCCGGAATTCGTGCAAGAGGTGTTGGTGCTGCTGTTTATCTCCACCTATCTCTTTGTTTACGATTGGCAATTGGCACTGCTCATCCTGCTGCCCACGCCGTTCGTCATATTCTCCTTCCGTTTCATTCGTAAGCGCATGCGGCTTCTGTGGCGGCGGCGATGGAACGTCAGCTCCAAGGCAAACAGCATTCTGCACGATATTTTTTCCGGCATCCGCGTGGTCAAGGCGTTCGGTATGGAGGACTATGAGACCAATCGCTTTGATAAGGTGTCGGCGGAATATCGGGATATATCCATCAAGGCGAGCAACCACTGGCAGACCGTTCATCCCATTCTGCATTTTTTGATCGGGATCGGCGAGTTCTTTTTGCTGTTCTATGTCGGCAACCGTATTCTTGACGGCACCATGACGCTCGGTCAAATGGCACAGTTCTCCACCTACGTCAGCATGCTGTACACCCCCCTGCG
The DNA here is from genome assembly GCA_964482275.1 of uncultured Eubacteriales bacterium. GTDB lineage: Bacteria > Bacillota > Clostridia > Oscillospirales > Acutalibacteraceae > RGIG3009. The sequence continues at coordinate 4,566 of CAYZXC010000003.1, read as the reverse complement.
TTGGCTGTCAATGCTGCCGCAGAGGCTGACCGATTTCGGCACCTCCGCCACCAAGCTGTTCGAGATCATCGATGAGACCGTTGAGATCGACGACAAGCCCGATGCCAAAGCCGTCCCGATCCGCGGGACGGTGGATTTCAACAACGTATCGTTCGGCTACGACAATACCGTCGACGTACTGTGCGGCATTGATCTTCACGTAGAGCCGGGCGAGATGATCGGCATCGTCGGCCGTTCGGGTGCGGGCAAGACCACCCTCATCAATCTGCTGATGCGGTTGTACGATGTTGGGGGCGGTTCGATCTGCATCGACGGCATCGACCTGCGCGATTTCTCGCAGGAGGCTCTGCGTTCCCAACTCGGTGTGGTGTTGCAGGAGACATTCCTGTTTGCGGGAACGGTCTACGATAACATCGCCTACGCCAAGCCGACCGCCACCCGCGAGGAAATCCTGGACGCGGCCAAGGTCGCCGGTGCGCACGAATTCATTATGCGGCTGCCGGATGCGTACAACACCCAGATCGGTGAAAAAGGATACACCCTGTCCGGCGGCGAGCGCCAACGCATTTCCATTTCCCGCGCACTCTTACACGATCCGCGTATTCTGATTCTGGACGAGGCGACCGCCTCGCTGGATACCGCCACCGAGCGGCAGATCCAGGACGCCCTGCAACGGCTGATGAAGAATCGCACCACCTTTGCGATCGCACACCGACTGTCCACCCTGCGCAACGCCACGCGACTGATCGTATTGGATAAGGGTGTCATTGCCGAGGTCGGCACGCACGAGGAGCTGCTCCGAAAAAAGGGTATCTACTATAACCTGGTGATGGCACAGCGGCAAATGTCCAATATGGCACCGAAGAAGGACTAAACATTGTTAGGGGGCTTTTATATGTTTCATGAAGATCACATCGTTTTAAATTTTGCCGTCCTCAGTGATATGCATATGGGCGGCGCTTGGCGACTGGCGGAACACGAGCAGCGTTTCAAGAATGCGATTCAGCTGTGCAAGCGCTTTGCGGGCGGTAAGCTTGACGCTTTTTTGTTGAACGGTGATTTTACAGACGCGATGAACTCGCCTGCGAACGTGTTTGTCGGCAACGGTCACCCCGAAGACTACGAGGAAGCAAAGAAACAGCAAAACGCCAACGAGTTCCGTATCATCCGCAGTGCACTGGCAACCGTTGACGACGAGACCGAGATCCTTTATACCCTCGGCAATCACGACGGTCATATGAATCGCGAGCGCTTTATCACCGAGTTTTCCTCCCGCGACGAGATCGGTGATAATCGGAATTTCGAGCGTATGTATCGCACCGATCTGGACCTGCAGGCAATGCGCAAGGGCGTTCGTCATTGCGTGGTAGGCGGATATCATATTCTGTGTCTGGATGTTCTTTCGGATTATACGGAGGCGCTCGCTCTGATGAAGCAATGGTTGGATGAGATCACAACAGCCGACCCTGAAACCTTCGTGTTTGTACTGTATCATTATAAGGTTCCCAACACGGTTATGTTCTCGGATAATTCGGGAACATGTCCGATGGTGGGTGAACTGCTCAAGCACTATCCGCAGGTCGTGTTGTTATCCGGACACACACATTCGCCACTGCAAAATGAACGCGCGATCTGGCAGGGAGAGTATACCGTTGTGGAAACGTCGTGTATGCGTTACCTCCTGAACAGCAGTGTGCCTGAGGTGAACGTGACGGGCGCGATGAATTGTACGCAAGCGCAAGGGCTGTTAATGCAGCTGGATGATACCGGCAACCTGCGTATACTCAAGCTGGATCTTAAAAAGGAGTGCACCATCGGCACACCTTGGGAGCTGCCGAAGCCGAAAGCGGACTTGAGCCATTTGAAGCGGTATTCCAACGCGCGAGCCAACCGTTACCCCGCACCGCGGTTCCCGAAAAACGCCAAGCTTTCGGTTATCCCGAAAGAGGAGGAAACAGCCGTCTCCTTCCCTGCCGCACAGCACGAGGATATGGTGTACCGTTATGAAGCGGTCGTTACCGATATCTCCGGAAAATCGCAGTTGTTTTATATTTCGTCGCTGTTCTGCTACGATAACCCTGACAAAGAAACCGTTTCGGCGGTGTTGCCGTACCCTTGCGATGCGATTTACAGACTCACGGTAACGCCACAGGACGTGTGGTTCAACTGCGGTGAACCGCTTCATTTCAACAAATATCAATAAGAACCCGACCCGCCAACGCAATTAAAATTGCGGGCGGGTGTCCCGGAACCTTGTTGCTTTCGCAATAAAAAAGAAGCCCTCGACGAGGGCTTCTTTTTTATCATTTTGTTTCTCTGGTATCAAGGCTTGAACCGAACACGAAAAACCGATCGTACAGGAATTCCAGCACAAAGTTGAGCAGCATCGTGATGACAAACACCAAAAAGCCGTTCCAGCCGTTTTTTTCCAGTGCGGCGCCGCCCCACGTGGACAGCGGTGTGAACACCGCATAAAAGGCCGCGACCTTCAGCATCGCTACGGGGATATTGCTTGCGGATTTGAAGGTGATGTTGCGGTTCAGTGTGAAATTCCACAGCACCGACAACACCAAAGAGACCAAATAGGATACCCAGTAAACCCAGTGGAACACTTCATACATCAGTGCAAAGGTTGCCGCTTGAATAATACCGGCACTCGCCGAGAACAGGGCGAATTTGACAGCACGGATCAGTTCTTTCTTTTTCTCGCTCATATACGTCTTCTCCTTTGCATCAGCGGCGCGCGTTTGAAACGACGCGCAGGCCGCTGTAAATCAATTTGGTGAATGCCGTGGCGGCGATGATGCCCAGCGCCAGTGCCGCAGCCAGCTCCAAGGTGTATACCGCCTTTTCCACAAACCGTCCCGCATCGCTTTGAAAGGCGTACGCCATTGTATAATACAGCGAGCCGCCGGGAATCAGCGGGATGAGCGAGGTCGTGATAAAGGTGGTCGTGGGGGTCTTCATCACACGCGCCATGATCTCGGCATATACCGACATAAAGAAGGACACGATGAAATAGTTGATCGGTTCACTGTCGATAAAGCGGGTAAGCAGTAAAAAGATCAGCCATGACAAAAAGCCGCCGAGTGCCGCGATCCACAGGCGTTTGCCGCGCACGTTGAACAGCAGCGCAAAACCGAGCGAACCGATACAGCCGGTGATGATCTGTAAGATCTCCTCAACACTCATCCGATCACACCTCCCAACGCCGCAAACAGGAAGTAGCCGGCGGCGATTGCCAGGGCGATCAGCACCGCTTCGATCGAGCGAAGCAGACCGGCAATGCTGTCACCTGTAAAGAGGTCACGCAAAGCATTGGTCAGACCGATGCCCGGAATCAGCGTCATAATGATACCGATCATCATCTTATCCACGCTCGGCACCCAGCCAAGTTTTAAGGCGGCAAATGCCAGTGCGGTTGCTGTGAACGAGGCGATAAATTTGGAAAAGATCTTGTTGGAGATCGCCTTGTCTGCCGCCGCGATCACGAGGCGAACCAACGCGCCGATCGCGAAGGCCACCGCCGCCTCGGTCCAACCGCCGCCGAAAAACAGCGTGAAAGCGCCCGAAATCATCGCATAGAAAAGACTTTCCGCCCACAGCGGATACGGTTTACCCGCAGCGACGTGTGCAAGCTCCTCGCGGATCTGCGATACCGTCATATCCTCCGAACAGATCCTACGCGACAGCGCGTTCAGACGGTGGATCTTTTCAAAGTCGGTGCCGGTGGACGTGATGCGGCGGGTCTGGGTACGGGTGTCCCCGTCCCCGTACTGCACCGTCACCACCATACTGCTCGTGATAATAAACACGTCGGTACGCGCCGCTCCGAATGCCCGACAGATACGTTTGACGCTGTCCTCCACACGGTGAACCTCCGCACCGCTGACGAGCAGCTGTTCGCCGATATCCATCGCAAGGCTAAGCTTTTCCTTCATTTGTTTTCTCCTAAAGTCAGAATACAAGGTGAGTATATCATATTTTTTTACAGGAATCAACCTTTCCGTCACCACGCCGCACAAAGTGCATATCGTGTAAAGGGAGGTGATTTTGATATGGCGCTCTTTGGCTGCGGCTATAAAAACACGTGTACAAGCATAGCTGTCGTTGCCAGCCTGATCATCGGTGTTGTGACAGCGTTTCTCCGCATTATGGCGGTCATCACGGTGACACCGGCGTTCCTGTGGGTGACCTTCGGCATTGCCGTTGTCTATCTGGCGATCCTGCTCGCGAACGCCCTGTTCGCGCATTGGGATGCGGAGCATGCGTGCGTTGCAAAAACCATCAACGCGATCCTGATCGGCATTTTAGGAACGGTTCTGTTCTCCGTCGTTTTACTGGCAATCCCCTTTGCCGCCACCAGCATCATCGGTGCGATCGTCACCGGTGTGCTTCTGTTCTCCTTCTCGCTGACGATCACAGCGACCGCGTGTCTCGTCAGACAACTCATTTAACCGCACGACCACAACCGACCCTCACAAAAAAGCGCCCTGCCCGCAAAAGCGCAATGGACTGTATCCCTAAAAACAGACATTGAAAGAAAAGACCCCCTGTTGTAGAATT
>CAYZXC010000002.1:0-27100 GCA_964482275.1 uncultured Eubacteriales bacterium | reverse complement strand
CCCCCTATTTCTCCAACTACATCAACTCCGATATGGAGCCCTCCGACGTGCGCAGTATGTGTTGCCGTCTGCGTCTGGATCTGCGCGAGCTGCGCAAGAAATCCGGCGGCTTCTTCGGTTCCGGCGAATCCACCGGTTCCATCGGCGTTGTCACCATCAACCTGCCCCGCATCGCGTATCTTGCGGAAAACGAGGCGGATTTCTACGCCCGCTTGGATAAGCTGATGGATATCGCGGCACGTTCCCTCAAGACCAAGCGCACCGTCATCACCAAGCTGATGGAAAACGGTCTGTACCCCTACACCAAGCGTTACCTCGGCACCTTCGCAAACCACTTCTCCACCATCGGTCTGATCGGTATGAACGAAGTGGGGCTGAACGCGAAATGGCTGCGCGCCGACTTAACCGACAAGAAGGTTCAGGAATTCGCGAAAGAGGTTCTGGATCATATGCGTGAGCGCCTCTCCGATTATCAGGAGGAATACGGCGATCTGTACAACCTCGAAGCCACCCCTGCCGAGTCCACCACCTATCGCTTTGCGAAGCACGACAAAGCGAAATATCCGGAGATCATCACCGCCAACGAAAACGGTACGCCGTATTACACCAACTCGTCCCACCTGCCGGTCGGCTACACCGAGGATATCTTCACGGCTCTTGAGATCCAGGACGAGCTGCAGACCCGCTACACCTCCGGTACGGTCTTCCACGCCTTCCTCGGCGAGAAGCTGCCCGACTGGAAAGCGGCGGCGGATCTCGTTCGCAAGATCGCGGAAAACCACAAGCTGCCGTACTACACGATGTCCCCGACCTATTCGGTCTGTGCGGATCACGGCTACCTCGCCGGTGAGCTATACAAGTGCCCGCTGTGCGGTAAAGAAACGGAAGTGTACAGCCGTATCACCGGTTACTACCGTCCCGTGAAGAACTGGAACGACGGTAAGTCGCAGGAGTACAAGGATCGCAAGGTATACAACATCGAGAACTCGGTGCTTCGCGAGAAAGCTCCCGCTGAAGCTTGCGCGTGTGCCTGTGAGGACGCTCCCGTTGTGGAAACCAAGAACGCGAAAGCGATCCTCGTTTCCCGCGTGACCTGCCCCAACTGCAAGGTCGCCGAGCAGCTGCTCCAAAAAGCCGGTGTCGCGTACGAAAAGGTGATCGCGGAGGAAAACGTTGACCTGTGCCGTCAGTACGGCATCAAGGGCGCGCCCACGCTGGTCATCACCGACGGTGAAAACTTCCAGACCTATTACAGTGTCCCTGAGATCAAAAAGCATCTCGCCGCTCTGTAATCTCTAAAAAACAAAAAAAGGTCGGGCATCGCCCGACCTTTTTTCACGGAGGAACAAGTATATGTATGATATCATCGTAGTCGGCGGCGGCCCCGCCGGTCTTACTGCCGCGATCTACGCTCTGCGCGCCGGCAAATCCGTGCTGGTAATCGAAAAAGGCGGCTTCGGCGGGCAGATCGCCTTTTCCCCGAAGGTGGAAAACATCCCCGGCTTTTCGCAGATCGGCGGCAGTGAGTTTGCCGAGCAGCTGACCGAGCAGGCTCTCGCCCTCGGCGCGGACGCCGAGATTGAAACGGTTACCGCCGTCAGCAAACAAGGTGAGGTGTTTACGGTCACGACCGAAGAAGGTAATACCTTTGAAGGGAAAGCCGTTATTTTAGCGGTCGGTGTCAAGCACCGCCTGCTGGGCTTGCCCGGTGAAGAAGACCTCATCGGCAACGGCATTTCGTTCTGTGCCGTGTGTGACGGCGCGTTTTACGCGGGACAGGATACCGCGATGATCGGCGGCGGCAACTCGGCACTGCAGGAAGCCCTCTTGTTGTCCGAGGTCTGCCGCAAGGTGACCGTCGTACAAAATCTACCGACCTTTACCGGTGAGGCAAAACTCGCCGAGGCACTGATGGCGAAAGACAATGTCGAGGTGCTGTTTGGCACCCTCGTCACCGGTTACGTTCAGGAAAACGGCGCGCTCACGGGGCTTACCGTGCACAGTGAGGAATCCGGCGAAGAAAAAACCGTCGCCGTTGACGGCGCGTTCTTAGCCGTCGGCTTAGTCCCCGAAAACGGTGCGTTTGCCGACCTCGCGAAGCTTGACGAGCGCGGTTACTTTGCCGCCGACGAGCAGTGCTTGGGCGATGTCGACGGTGTCTTTGTCGCGGGTGATTGCCGCCGCAAAAGCATTCGCCAGGTCGTCACCGCCGCCTCGGACGGCGCCGTCGCCGCGATGGCCGCCTGCCGGTATCTGGATTGATTTCGATTTGTCCCTGCGACGCAATGATAAACGGGGTGGCAATACGCCACCCCGTAACATTTATGTTCTGCCCCGCGCCCTACGGTGCGGCACCAAATTTCAGAAACGTTATAGGGAACGGATCCATCCGTTCCCTTCGTTTTTTCACAGCAACGCCTCGGCGGTCAGCCGAACGCCGAGGCGGAAGCCTTCGCAAAACGCTTGCTCATTTGCCGCCGCTCCATACTCCGCCGTACACTCCGAATACGCCTCCAACTCCTCTCGCAACGGTTTTGCCAAGCCCTGCTCCAATTTTTCATACTGTCGGTGCATCAGCTCCGTCAGCTTTTTCATCTCTTCATCATCCTGCCCCACGCAGTTGAACGGTCTGAGCTTGCCGTTCCAAAGTTCTGTTATCGTTTTTGGCATGGTATCACCTCGTGAAAATAGTAGCATAGTGTTACCACCTTTTCAAGAGTAGTTTGTGAAATTCCACACAATGCACAAAAGGTAACACGGTGGTATCTTGTAGATTGTACAAAAGTGGTATACAATAATACCGAGGTGATACCATGACCGATAAAATACAAATCAATTTGCGTTTGCCGGAAGATGTAATACAACAACTTAAGGCAGCCGCGCAAAAAGAAAAGCGCAGTGTCAACAACCTGTTAGAGGTCATCATTGACGAGTATCTGCAAAAACAAAAAGAACCCTGATATGGCATCGCCGAAACGAAAACCGACACGGCTAAAAGGGTATGATTACAGCCAAAGCGGATATTACTTTGTAACGATCTGCACGAAAGAGCGCAAGCAACTCTTGTCAACCATCGTAGGGCGGGGGCTTGCTCCCGCCGAAAATCAATTGTCCCCCTGCGGCAAAATTGCAAAACAAGAATTGCTCGCTATGGAAGCTCGTTTCCCCGGAGTGAAGATCGATAAATATGTAATCATGCCCAATCACATACACGCGATCATTGCGATCAAACACGGAACGGCAGGAGCAAGCCCCTGCCCTACGTTATCCGATATCGTTTGTGCTTTCAAATCCATTACCACACGCAAAAGCGGAACCGGCAAACTGTTTCAAGACTCGTTTCACGATCACATCATACGAGGCGAGGCGGATTATCAGGAAATTTGGAACTATATTGACACCAACCCTGATAAATGGCGCACCGACTGCTTTTTCTCTCAAACATAAAGTCCTCCCTTGCACAAAAGGGAGGACTTTTCTTACTCCGCGATATCCGCGTAGGTGAATTTTACTGCTTTTTGCAGGTCGGCGGGCGCGACCTCGACCTGATACCCGATCTTACCGGCGCTGACACAGATCGTCGGATGATCCTTTGCCGTTTCGTGCACGACGGTGCGAAACGGCTTTTTCATACCCACCGGCGAGCATCCGCCGTGTATGTAGCCGGTGAGCGGCAGCAGTTCTTTGGCTTTGAGCATTTCGATCGCCTTTTCGCCCACCGCCGCGGCAGCTTTTTTGAGCTGTAATTCCATCGCACACGGAATGACGAATACATAATGGGCTCCCGACTTCGCCACCGTCACCAGTGTTTTGAACACACGCTCCGGCGGCTGACCGAGCACGGTCGCCACCTCCACGCCGCTGATGGCGTCGGTATCCGCATAACAGTGATACACATACGGAATTTTTGCCTGATCCAGCAGGCGCATCACATTTGTTTTTTGTTCTGTCTTTTTCATCGTAATCCTCACTTATGAAAACCATTCGGCGATTGCTTCAAACCATTCCACGACCTTGAACCGCACCGCGTACCGCGGCGCGTCGCTGACGATCTCGCACGCGTCCTCCCCCATCACATCAGCAAGCGACGCCTTATCCGTCGCCGCCGACACGCACAGCGGCGGGTACATCACGCACCACCAGTTTTTGCCCTGTGCTTCCCCGATGGAAAACCGCACCGTGTGATACCGACCGGCAGGGAACGTGCCGCTGTCGTAGGTGCGCGTTGAAAAATACATTGTCGTCAGTTCTGCTGTTACCGGATACGAGAAACCGGCGTCGTACACGCATTGCTGCGCCGTTTCGATCAACCGCGGCAGTGCCGCCCGGAGACGGCTTTCTGCCTCCTCGCGTGTGGTAACGCCGTCAAGCACACCGGCTCCCGCGGCGGTCACCGCGTCACGCACGCGGATCTTGAGCGCCTGATCCTCTTCACTGTCGGAATTGGCTAAGATGTGCAGCCGCACCACGCTGTCACGCACCTCGGCGCAATCCCCTGCGAACCCGCACAGCGAGAATACCATACAAGTAACGACAGCACCGATCAGTGCCCGCATCCACCGTTTCATAAAAACCCGTCCTTTTCCTTATGTTACCATAAGCATGGACGGGTTTTCGTTGTTTAATCAAATACGATACCGCTGCACGGCCGACATACCCGCACCTGTGCATAGTGCTGTGCCATAGCCGCCACGCAAGCGTCTGCGCTCTCGCGTGACCGGAACAGCCCGAACACCGCTGACCCGCTGCCGCTCATACACGCGGCCGCCGCCCCGTCTTTCAGCAAACGGTCACGCGCCGCCAAGCAATCCGGCAACGCTAGCGCTTGTTCAAACGAGTTGCCGACGTGTCCTGCCATCGCGTCCCAGTCGCCGTTTTGCAACGCCTCACAGAACGCGTGTGCTGACGGATGAAGCAGGTTGGGTGCCGTATCCACCAGTCGATACGCCTCAGGGGTGGAAACGCCGCCTTGCGGTTTGACGATCACAAACCAGCCGCGGTCAAACGCCGGCAACGGTTGCAGCTCGGTTCCGGTTCCGGTGCCCAGTGCCGTGCCGCCGCGGATACAAAACGGTACGTCCGCACCGATCTTCGCGCCCAGCTCACACAGCGCTTCAAGCGGTAACTCGGCTCCGGTCAAGCGGTTCAGCGCAACCAGTACGCCCGCCGCATCGGCACTGCCGCCGGCAAGACCCGCTTGCATCGGGATATGCTTTTCCACCGTGACGCGGTATCTCTCCCGCCGTCCGGTAAATTCACGAAACAACGCCGCCGCCCGATAGGCCGTATTGGACTCATCCTGCGGCGCGCCGCCGTCACAAAGCACCTGTATGGTATCGGCAAGCTCCACCGTGATACGGTCGTACCAATCAACGGTCTGGAACACCGTTTCTAACAGGTGATAGCCGTCGTCACGCCGACCGACTACGTCCAGCACCAGATTGATCTTGGCAGGTGCGTTCACCGTAACGCTCATAGCAGATCCCGACTTTCCAAAAACGTACGGATGCGCTTCATCGCCTCGGTGATATGGCCGATGGAATAGCAATACGAAATGCGCACAAAGCCCTCGCCGCATTCGCCGAACGCCGTGCCGGGCACGACCGCGACATGCTGCTCCATGAGAAGCTGCGTACAGAATTCTTCAGAGCTGAGCCCCGTCTTTTGGATAGACGGGAACACATAAAACGCCCCTTCCGGATCAAAACAGCGCAAGCCCATTTTATTGAGCTCACCCACGATGAATCGCCGACGCGAATCGTAATCCGCCCGCATTTCTTCTACATCGTCATCGCCGTTTTCCATGGCTTCAATAGCGGCGTACTGGGACACCGTCGGTGCGCACATCAGTGCGTACTGGTGCACCTTTGTCATCTGTTTCATGACCGGTGCCGGCGCGCAGGCATAGCCGAGCCGCCAGCCGGTCATGGCAAACGACTTGGAGAAACCGCTGATATAGACCGTACGCTCACGCATGCCCTCTATTGATACGATACTGACATGCCGTTCCTTCCCGTAGGTCAGATCGCCGTAGATCTCGTCAGACAGCACCATAATATCGGTTCCGCGCAGCACCTCAGCGATCGCTTCCAGATGCTCGCGGCGCATGACAGAGCCCGTGGGGTTGCTCGGAAACGGTAACACCAACAGCTTGGTTTTAGGCGTAATAGCCGCCTTGAGGGACTCGGCTGTCAGGCGGAAACCGTCCTCGGCCCGCGTAACGATCGGCACAGCCACGCCGCCCGCCATTTGCGCAAGCGGCTCATAGCAAACAAAGCTCGGCTGCGGGATCAGCACCTCGTCTCCCGGCGATACCAGTGTCCGCATACACAGATCAATGCCTTCACTGCCGCCGACCGTTACTAAGATCTCGGTGTCGGGGTCGTAGCTCTCCCCCGCATGACGTTCGACGTACCCGCTGATCGCCGTGCGAAGCCGAGGCATACCGGCGTTGGAGGTATACCACGTCTTTCCCTTTTCCAGTGACTCGATGCCCTTGTCACGAATATGAAACGGCGTGGAAAAGTCGGGTTCCCCGATGGACAGGGAAATGACATCCTCCATGTCGTTGGCAATATCAAAGAACCGACGAATACCGGACGGCTTCATGCCGGTGATCGTCTGATTCATCAGCTTTTCGTAGTTCATACGATCAAATATATCCTCTCTCGTCTTGATTGTCGCCTAAAAACATCACGTTGCTTTCCTTGTAACGGCGCAGCACGAAATGCGTGGCGGTGGAGATCACCGAATCCAGCGGAGCAAGCCGCTTTGCGACAAATGCGGCGATCTCCTGAAAGCTGCGGCCGGTCACACGAACAGACAGATCGTATCCACCGGACATGAGATAGACACTCTCAACTTCCTCAAACGCCATGATCTGCTCCGCGATGCCTTCAAATCCAACGTCGCGGCGCGGCGTGACCTTCAGCTCAATGATGGCGGTAACGCAGTCGCGATCGGTCTTATCCCAGTCCACGACCGCCTTGTATGCGCGGATCGCGCCCTCCTTTTCGAGCTTGGCGATCTGTGCGCGCACCTCCGCCTCCGATATATCCAGCATCGTTGCCAATTGTTCATCCGTCAAGCGTGCATTGGAATCCAACAATTTCAGCAATTTATCCATGATTCGTTTCCTCCGATACGATCGTTTTTTTCATTGTAGCACATTTTTGCATATATGCAAACAAAATATTTGCTTTTGGTACGGAAAGGGTGTATGATATTGTCACAAAACATTGAGGCGAAGGGGCGGCGTGATATGAAGCGAAAAACCGTCATACGGTGGGTCGTTGATCTCATTTATATCGCACTCGGTGCAGCCGTTTACGCATTTGGTTACACGATCTTTATCCGGTACAATTCTCTGACTCCCGGCGGCATTAACGGTATTGCCACCCAGATCAGCGTCCTGACCGATCTGCCTCCCGGTATGCTGTCGCTGGCGATGAGTATCCCGTTGCTCATCCTCGGCTTTTGGCAGCTCGGTTCTCACTTTTTTATTACGACCACCATCTCGACCGTGCTGTCCTCCATCTTCATGGACACCTTTAACGTGCTGCTCGGCAGCTACGCGTATGAGGGTGAGATGCTGGTGGTAGCGCTGTTCGGCGGCGCGCTGTCCGGCATCGGTCTTGCCTTGCCGATCCTGCGCGGCGCATCGGCGGGCGGTAACGATATCATTGCACAAGTCGTCAACCGTCATTGGCCGAATATTCCGATCGGCAAATTTTTGTTTGGCTTTAATATGGTGGTGTTTATCTCAGCGGCGTTCGTTTACGGCAACATTGAAAGTGCTCTGTGCTCAGCTGTCGTATCCTTCGTGTCCTCGTACGTCATTGACGCGGTGCTGCTCGGCGTGGACAGCGGAAAGTCGCTGATGATCGTCACCGAAAAACCGTATGAGTTAGCAAAAACGATCCACGACGCTACCGGACGAGGCGCAACCGTGCTCCCCGCTTACGGCACCCATCATCAAGAGGAGCGCTCTGTTCTGATGTGCGTTGCTCGCCGTCGGGATATCGTCAAGATCCGCCGCATTCTTCACGAGCAAGACCCCTGCGCTTTCGTCATCGTCCAAGACACGGGAGAGGTATTCGGTAAGAATTTTAAGTCAATATAAAGGAGAAACAACTATGCGTGCTGTTATTACGGTTATCGGAAAAGATATGGTCGGTATTCTCGCCAAGGTGTCGTCGATCTGTGCCAACCATCAGGTCAACGTGCTGGAGGTCACCCAATCGATCTTGCAGGACATGTTTGCCATGATCATGATGGTAGACATCGATGCGAGCGATGTTCCGTTCGGACAATTTGCCGACGAGCTGACCGCCCTCGGCGAATCCATGGGCCTGTCCATCCACACCATGCATGAGGATATTTTCAATTCTATGCATCAGATCTAAAGGAGCTTCATCATGCTAAACGCCCGTGATATTTTAGAAACGATTACCATGATCCAGGAGGAAAACCTGGACATCCGCACCATCACGATGGGTATCTCGCTCATTGATTGCTGCGACAGCGATATCGACACCGTCTGCCGCCGCGTCTACGATAAGATCACGACAAAAGCCAAGCATTTGGTTGCAGTCGGCGAGCAGATCGAAAAGGAATACGGCATTCCGATCATCAATAAGCGCATCTCGGTCACACCGATTGCCATCGTTCTCGCCGCATGTGAAAAGAAAGAGCCGCTCAAGCTGGCACAAACACTGGAACGCGCGGCCGTCGCTGTCGGTGTCAATTTTATCGGCGGATATTCCGCTCTGGTGCAAAAGGGGTTTGCCGTCGGCGATCGGGAACTGATCGAAAGCATCCCCGAAGCACTGGCAACCACCGATCACGTGTGCTCCTCGGTCAACATCGGCTCTACCAAAGCCGGCATCAATATGGATGCCGTTGCCGAGATGGGACGTGTCGTCCGCCGCAGTGCTGAGCTGACCGCCGACCGCGATTGCATCGGCCCTGCCAAGCTGGTCGTATTCTGCAACGCCCCCGAAGACAACCCGTTTATGGCGGGTGCGTTTCACGGCGTCGGCGAGCCGGATTGCGTCATCAACGTCGGCGTATCCGGTCCCGGTGTCGTGCGCGCAGCACTCGCCAAGGCCGGTGATTGCGATCTGACCGCTGTGGCCGATCTCATCAAGCGTACCGCGTTCAAGATCACCCGTATGGGGCAACTGGTCGCCAAGGAAGCCTCCCGCCGCTTAGGCGTGCCGTTCGGTATTGTCGATCTGTCCCTCGCCCCCACCCCCGCTGTCGGTGACTCGGTGGCGTATATTCTGGAGGAAATGGGGCTCGAATGCTGTGGTGCTCACGGCACGACCGCGGCGCTCGCGCTGCTCAATGACGCGGTGAAAAAAGGCGGCGTCATGGCATCCTCCCACGTCGGCGGCCTGTCCGGCGCGTTTATTCCGGTCACGGAAGACGCCGGCATGATCCACGCTGCCCGCACCGGCTGTCTGCGCATCGAAAAACTGGAGGCCATGACCGCGGTATGCTCGGTCGGCCTTGACATGATCAACATCCCCGGCGATACGCCGGCGGAGGTCATTTCCGCCATCATCGCGGACGAAGCGGCGATCGGTATGATCAACAACAAAGCAACCGCCGTTCGCGTCATTCCCGCTATCGGCAAGCAGGTCGGTGAAGAGCTGTCCTTCGGCGGTCTGCTGGGCAGCGGCCCGGTCATGCCGGTGAACCTCGCTTCCCCCGCCCGCCTCATCAACCGCGGCGGCCGCATCCCCGCCCCGTTACAGGCACTTCGCAATTAACACGCAAACGCACCGTTCCTCCGAACGGTGCGTTTTTTCTCTTGTGTATTTGGCGGTTTTCCTGTATACTGATAACAAAAGACGTGGAAATGAGGCATTCCGTATGTTTGCACAGGTACATAGCTTAGGGTTGCTCGGCATCGACGGCTATCCGGTCGAGGTCGAAGCGGATATTTCGCAGGGATTGCCCGGCTTTGATGTTGTCGGTATGCCGGGACCCGCCGTCAAGGAATCCCGCGACCGCGTGCGTGCCGCCATGAAAAACTGCGGTTTTTCCTTCCCGGTTAGCCATATTACGGTCAACTTGGCCCCCGCCGATATCAAAAAAGAAGGCTCCGTTTACGACCTTCCGTTGTTGCTTGCCTTACTGCGTGCAGCCGGTCAGCTGTCGTTTGATCTGACCGGCATGGCGTTTGTCGGCGAGCTGTCACTCACCGGCGAGGTGCGTCCTGTGCACGGCGTACTGCCAATGGTGCTCGCCGCCCGTAAGGCCGGTATCCAAACCATGTTTATCCCGAAGGACAACGCCGCCGAGGGCGCGGTCGTGGATGACATCACCGTCTACGCGGTGGATCACATCAAGACACTACTCGCTCATCTGTCCGGCGAACAACCGCTGACCGCTCTCCCGAAAACGGAATTCCGACCGCATGCCGATGCCTCCATTCCTGATTTTTCTGAGGTCATGGGTCAGGCGGTCCCCCGCCGTGCGATGGAGATCGCCGCTGCCGGAAATCATAATATTCTGTTGGTGGGCCCGCCCGGCTCAGGTAAAAGCATGCTTGCCAAGCGCCTGCCGTCCATCCTGCCGGATATGACGCGCGAGGAGGCGCTGGAAGCTACCTCGGTCCATTCCATCGTCGGCACCTTGCCCGCTGACGTCGGGCTGCTGTCGTCCCGTCCGTTTCGTTCGCCGCATCACACGGTCTCCGCAGTAGGCTTGACCGGCGGCGGAACCGTTCCGCGACCGGGTGAGGTATCGCTTTCGCATAACGGCGTTCTGTTTTTGGATGAGCTGCCCGAATTTTCGCGGCAGGCGACCGAAGGATTGCGCCAACCGCTGGAGGATCAGCGCGTCACGATTTCCCGTGCCAGCGGTTCACTGACATATCCCTGCTCGTTTATGCTGGTTGCCGCGATGAACCCCTGCGCCTGTGGCTACTATGGGCATCCCACCCGTGAATGCACCTGCTCGGCACATAGCGTCACGCGGTATTTATCCCGCATTTCCGGACCGCTTCTGGATCGGTTCGATCTTCACGTCGAGGTGCCACCCGTTGGGTATACCGACCTTAACGCTAACGAACCCGCTGAAAATTCCGCGTCCATCCGTGAGCGCGTTAACGCCGCTCGGCAGCTACAGCTGGAGCGCTATGCCGGCACCCGCATCCGCACCAACTCGCAGTTGACACCGTCCTTATTGCGTAAGCATTGTGCCTTGTCCGAGGATGCCCAAGCGCTGATGCAAAACGCCTTTGACCGCTTAGGGCTGTCTGCCCGCGCGTACGACCGCCTACTCAAGGTCGCGCGTACCATCGCCGACTTGGACGGCAGTGAGAAACTGCGCATCGAGCATCTTTCTGAAGCGATCCAATATCGCAGCCTCGACCGCAAATACTGGCACCGCTAGCACATTTCGAGTCGTCTCTGCGACGGTCTTGTTTTACGGGGGTGCCGTACGCACCCCCGCTTCTTTTCGATATCAACACGCCTCCACAGCAAGGCAAGGATTGCGCAAATAACAAAGCGGCAGGAGCAAGCCCCTGCCCTACGATGTGTTGATAGGTTGTCGTAGGGAACGGGCTTGCTCGTTCCGTTTCAGGCGCAAGCGCCGGAAAGCGCGGTGATAATTTTTAGCTTTCATCGCTTTCCCCCAGTCGCTGAGGCAGTTGAACCACAGGATGAATATGAAAGAAGATTTCCACGCTCAAGCGGGGTGGTATCTGTCCGTTTTCAATAGCCTTCAGACTTGCTATACCGATCCCCAGTAACACCGCCATACGCTTTTGGAAAATCCCATAATGTTTTCGCAACCATGTAATGTTGTGAACAAATATGTCCCAATCGTTTTGTGATTTCATGGTATTCACCTCGTTTCTTTTCCCCGATTATATCACCGCTTCGAATACAATACTATATTTTACACCTATCAGGTGTAAAACTTTTCACAAAAAACAGGACGCCGATTTTCGCAATCAGCGTCCTGTTTTTGTTTGTCTTTTACGCACCGATCAGGCCGGTGGCGACCAGTATGATCAGCAGAATGCCGAGTGCGATACGGTAGCAGCCGAACGGCTTGAAATCGTGTTTTTTGATAAAATCCATCAAGAAGCGGATGACCAATACGGACACCAAAAACGATACCGCGAACCCGACCGCCAGGCACGCCCAATCCAGCCATTCAAAGGAGGACAGCACACCGTCGGCCGCCGCTTTAAGCAGCTTGAGCCCCGAAGCGCCGAACATCACCGGAATCGCCATAAAAAACGAAAATTCCGCGGCAACCGTGCGGGAGGTGCCCAGTGCAGTAGCGCCTAAAATGGTGGAGCCGGAACGCGAGGTTCCGGGAATAAGTGCCAGCATTTGGAAAGCGCCGATGCCGAGTGCTAATCCGGGACGGATCTCCGAAAGATCGTTCACCTTGGTTTTGCGCACCATACACTCCATCACGATAAACGCGATGCCGTACACGATCAGCGCCGCGGCAATGATGTACAAAAATACGCCCTTATGTTCCGCTTCCATCGCGTCCAGCCAATCGTCAATGAGTAAGCCCGCGATCGCGGCGGGAATACTGGCGATCAGCACCTTGCCCCACAGCGACCAGGTGCCGCGTTTTTCCTCAGCGGTCTTTTTCGGTGAGAAGGGATTGAGCTTGTGAAAATACAGTACTATCACTGCCAGAATAGAGCCGAGCTGGATCAGCACCGAAAACAGATCAAAAAACGCTGCGGAACGGGTAAACGGGACAAATTCCTCGACGACGATCAGGTGACCGGTACTGCTGATCGGCAGCCACTCGGTGATGCCCTGCACGACGCCTTGCAAAACGGCCTTGAGTAATTCCCAGATCTCCATACCCTATCTCCTTAAATATCGATCTCACCCAAAAGATCACGGAGAAGAATGACCTCATCGGGAGTCAGTGTGACACCCTTGCCCATTTTGGTGCGCTCCGGTGCCCAGTCACGGATGTCGTACTTGGGATCGCGATCGTTCCAGCTGATGAGGTTTAACTCCTTGCGCCAACCGGTCGGGGACTCGGACAGCACGCCGAGCTCCTTGACGATATCATACTTCAGTTCTGCCATATTCGATTACTCCTTTATCTCTTAAAATAACCATCTTTCCATCGGCTTGACAGAGGCGGTGCTCGGTGCATCCGTTACGAGCGGTTCTGTCACGACCGGTGCTTCGGGAGCGACCGCTTGCTCAGGCAACAGTTCCGTGACCTGACGGCAAAAATCTGCGCCGACCGCGTGCAAACGCTCTATCAGTTCAGCCGTTTCGCCGATCTGCTGCTGCAACTGTGCTTTTTCTTCCCAAAGCGCAGCGATCGCCTGGTGCGATTGCTCCAACTGCTCGGAAAGCTCGGCGTCACGCATGGTAGCCGCGGCAGACGCGCCGCGCTCCTGCTCAAGCTGTGCCGTCACATCGGCGACCTGCGAGGTCAAGATCTCGATCTGCTCTTTCAGCTCCTCAGCCTGTGCCGTCAACCGCTCGTTTTCTTTCACGGCCTCCCTTTGCACCTGTGCCTCAGCGAGCTGCGTTTGCAACGCCTCGATCTGCTCTTGCAGTTCCTGTTCCCGACGGGAACGCTCCACCAACAGCTCGTCAATATACGCTAACACGTCCTCCTTGCGGAATCCGCGCATCGCCGTTTTGAACATTCCTTGTTCAGCCATCGGATCACTCCCTTTCAGCGGCATTGCCGCGTGTGTTTCATTGTACCACGCCGCCGTCAAAAACGCAAGCACTAATGTCAAAAGCACCGCCGACGCGTGCCGGCGGTGCCCCTGAAGAAGACTCTTAATAGTTGTTCTGTTTGTTCTGCTTATTCTGCTGGTTTTGCTTGTTCTGCTGATTCTGCTTGTTTTGCTCGTTTTGCTGATTCTGTTTATTCTGCTGATTCTGCTTGTTTTGTTCGTTCTGCATACGACCGTTCCTCCCTATCGCTGTAAACTGGTACTTGATGTACCGACGATAGTTTGTCCCGAAACAAGCCCTTCTATTCAGGAGTTTGCCGCAATAAACGCTTCCAAAAGCGCGAGATACTCCTGTTGCTCCTGCTTCACCTTTTCATCACCCGACAGATTTCGCACGCCGAAATACAGTTCCTCAGGCGCCGCCTGCCAGATGTCGACCGCCTGCATATCCGCTTCGCTCAAAAGCGGACTGTCTTTCCAGTTCCAGTACGTGCCGTCCTCGCTGATGCCCGCCGTCCCTGTCGCAAGCGGCACAAAAAACGAAACGCCCTCTTCCATGACCGGCTCCAGAATATTCGTATAATATTCCGGATCAAACGCAAACAAAAACACGTCCCGTGCCGCAATATGCGCCGTAACCGCTTGCCGGTTTGTCAAAGCATACTGTGACCCCGTCTCGGAAGACACGTTGAGCACCTGGAGCTTCACGACCACTTCACCGTCTCCGTTGCGGTCTTTTCCTACCGCGGCAAACTCCGCCTGCAACCGATCGGTTGCGGACAAGGATAGCTCTTGCTGTGTCACCATACACACGATATAATCCGGCTTGGTTTTGGTCACGGCTTGTACGATCAAAACAACGGCGACGGCGACTGCAAACAGCACGCCGATCATCACCCACTTATAATGGTACCAAAAATTCTCCCATCTTCCTTTCGGTGTTGACGGTGGCGGGGGCGGCGGTGTGTATTCCAGCTCCTCTTTACTCACCCCAACTAAGTAACGCTCTCTTGCCATAGGTATACCTCCTTAGTTGATACTTACAACGATATCACAAAATCCGCACAATGTAAAGGGAAGAACCGCGCTGTCTTTCGAAAAAAGACAGCGCGGTTCGTGTTTTCAGATCTCTGCCGTGAGCTTTAGCGGTTATCAACCTTGATCTCGCCGCGAACGATCACCAGTACAATATTGAAATCCTCATCTACGACCAACAGGTCAGCAAGCTTGCCTTCCTTGATGGAACCGGTTTCGTGATCGACGCGGATCGCGCGGGCAGGATTGATGGTCGCAGACTTGATCGCCTGCTTGACCGGAACGCCGAAACGCATCACATTGCAAAGCTCCTCATACACATTGGAGGTCGAGGCAGCAATGGTACCGTCGGCAAGCAACGCCTTACCGTTTTTCACATACACGGTCTGACCGCCCAGATCGTATTCGCCGTCAACGTGTCCTGCGGCGCTCATGGAATCGCTGATAATGATCGAATTATCCTCGCCGAGCTGCGCAAACGCGATACGCAGCGCTGCCGGATGGATATGGAACCCATCGCAGATCATTTCTGCGCGCACGCCGTATTCACGGGTCTTGTCAAACACCGCACCCACGACACCGGGGCTGCGGTGGGTAAGCCCGCTCTGCGCATTGTACAGATGCGTGACGTGGCGTGCGCCCCATTCGATCGCTTGACAGGCTTCATCGTAATCGGCAGCCGTGTGGGCAATCGAAACCGGACAGATCGGCTGGATCTCCTTAATGAACTCCTCTGCACCGTCACATTCCGGTGCAATGTCGACCACCTTGACGATGCCGCCGCAATCCTCGTACAGCCGTTTGAATTCTGCGGCATCGGGATTTCGGACATACGCGCCGTTTTGCGCGCCTTTTTTGGACATAGCGATATACGGCCCTTCCATATTGATGCCCTGAATGTACGCACCGGACACCGTCAGACGGCAAGCCGCCACATTCCGGAAAATCCGCTGCAGCTCTTCAAAAGACAGCGTCATGGACGTCGGGCAGAAGGAGGTAACACCGCGCTTGACTAAGCAATCGGACATCGCTTGTAACGCTTCCTCTGTCGCCTCACCGGTATCATGCCCCGCACAACCGTGGATATGTATATCAATGAGTCCCGGCAACACGGTATATCCTGCCAGATCCAGCACGGTATCACCGGTCTCACGGCCGTCGATCGCCGCAATGCGGTCACCCTCGACCGTGATGTTTTGCTTTACCGCTTCAAACTCGTCGTTATAGATCGTTGCATTTTTTAATAACATAAACCATACCCCTCTTATTCCGCTGTTGTTTCACTCACATCGCTGACATACAGCGTCACCGTGTCACCCAGTTCGATCTCGGCGCCCGCCTTCGGCGAGGTGCGCTCCACCAAGCCCTTTTCGAGCGACGATACCAACAAGGGAACGCTTGCGTCCGTTACATTGTAGCCGAGCGCCTCCAAATACAGCCGCGCGTGCTCTTCCTTCCAGCCGGTCAGATCGGGCATCACACCGGCAGAAGGCCCGGCGCTGATGATCACCGAAACGGCAGTGCCGCGATCGACCTTTTCATCGGCCGCCGGCGTCTGCGAAAGAATATAGCCTTTCGGCACCGTGTCGTGGTACTCATAGCCCTTGAGCACGACCGTCATATCGCCCGACAGCTTCGTGCCCTTGACCTGCGAATACAAGCGGCCCTTCAGATTCTCCACGGTAAACAACGCCTCACCGGTAGGTGTGGGTACAAATTCCGTGGAGGTGGTGGGTGCCATCGTCAGCGCATCCTGCGTGGTGGTCGTCGCGGTCGGATCACCGCCACCGAACTGAAGGACGCCCAGACTGTTGAGCACCACGACCATCACAACGGCCAGTGCCGCAAACGCCGCGATAAAAATGATCCACAGATACTTCGCGCCGCCTTTTTTCGGCTCTGCTTCCTCCTCGTCGTCCTCATGAATGAGCGCCGCAACAGCGGAGGTGGCCGTCATTTCATCCAACAGCTGCTGAACGGTTTGCGTGCGGCGCTGCGGATGCACGCGCAGCGCGCGGATCAAGCTTTCCTTGACATGCGCGGGCGTTTTGTCGGCAACCTCGGCCGGCATCAACAGATCATCCGCTTTCTTGCCGCGCTGTGCGGCATCGGCGGGATGTCGCCCTGTCAGTGCAAAGAACATGGAGGCGGCTACGCCGTACACATCCGAAGCGGGTGTGCAGTCGGCACCGGCCTCATACTGCTCCGGTGCCGCGTATCCCGTGATGAGATTCGGCTTGCACTCGGTATTCACCGTGCGCGTTTCCGGAATGGCAAAATTCTTCAGTCGCAGATTCCCCTCGGCATCCACCAGAATGTTTTTCGGGCTGATACCCAGATGCAACAGGCCTGCCGCGTGAATAGTGGACAGCGCGGACAGCAACGGTAAAAACAGCCGTCTGGTTTCTTCAAACGACAAACGGCCGCCCTTGGCCGCCACGTACTTTTCAAGACTTTTTCCTTCGCAAAACTCCGCCACGGTGTAGGCGGTGCCGTTTTCCTCAAAAATATCATAGGACGGCACGATCACCAGCACATCGCGCAAACGGGCGACCGTGCGCGCCACCGACAAAAACTTGGCGCGGTAGGCGGCGAACGTCGCTTCGTGACCGTCGGTGGGTTCAAGCGCGCCGCCCTGCTGCCGCGTACACAGCGTAGCGGGGAAAAACTCGCGCAGGGTGATAGCACATTCCTCTTGCTTATCGTATCCGATATAGACCGCACTGTCGCCGCCGATCTCCAGCACGCGGCCGACTAAATACCGCCCGCCGAGCAATGTGCGGATGCGCAGATATTCCGGCGGATTCACACCGCCCGCAGGATACCCACAATGTGCGCATTTGGCTTCGCCCTCGTTGAGCGGGTGCATACACCCCATACACATCATGTTTGTTGCCATTTTCATTCTCCTTTCAGCGACTGCTTGAGCTTCTGCTGACGAATATCCTTACCGACACACACCAGCGGCTCAAATAAGCCCGTCACGCGTGACGCGATCTGCTCGCCGTAGCGATCGGTCAGCTCCTTTTGATTTAGGTTGGTGCTGATGATGGTGGGCTTTTCTGCCATCAAGCGTCCGTTGATGATATTATACAATGCCGACGTGTAAAAAGAACTGGAAAATTCCGTTCCGACGTCGTCTAAGATCAGCAAATCACATTCCAGCAGCACATCCTCGGTGTTGCCGTCCGCTCTGCCGAAATGCTCCCGCTCCATGCGGTGAAGCAACTGCTGTACCGGCCCGTACACGACCGAATACCCCTGTGACAGCACCTCACCGGCGATCGCCAGCGACAGGTGCGTCTTGCCGACGCCGGTCGGCCCGCGCAGCAACAAGCTGTCGTCGCGCCCGTCAAAATTACGGGCATACGCGCGGCAATATTCGATCACCTGCCGCATCTGTGCGCGCGGCGCAATACCGGTGCGGCTGTCCGCCCGCCCGGAGTAATACTCCAGCGACAGATCGTCAAACGAGGTCGGCTTCATGGCCGACAGTTCGGACAGCTCTAAGCAGGAATACTCGCGCATCAGCTGTTCCAGGCAAGCACACGGCTTGCCATTGACAAATCCCGTGTCCTGGCAAGCGGAGCAGGTGTGCAACGGCTCAAAGTTGCCGGCCGTCGCACCGTGCTTTTTCAGGATCGCCGCCAGTTCCTCCTGCAACGCCAGATTTTCATTTTTGATCTGCTCGACCTGCTTTTCCACGTTGCTCTTGTTAAGGATCGCCGCCACGACCTTTGCGGACGATTGTGCCATCAGCTGCTCGATCTCACGCACACGCGGTTCCGTTTCCCGCATTTTCTCGTGAAATGCCGCCGCGCGCGTCAGTGCGACACCGCGCCGTTCCTTTAAGGTCGCCATCGCTTTTTCATAGATCTCCCGTTTGTACATTCGACGACTCACCTCTTTTTCTTCTTATACACAGGCATGTACTGCCCGACCATCTCTTCGTATTCCGAGTTTTCCGCCGTGGGTGCTTTGGCAGGCTTTTTACCCGACAGCGCGGTGACCTTTTCCGCCGTATCCGCGCCCTGACTGTGCCAGTTTTCCAGCACACGATCCATGTACCGTGTTTCAAATTTACCGGTCTTTTCACGGCAGATGTCATACGCCTGCAGCAAGACCTCGTCGGTGATCTTCCACTGACAGAGCCATTTTTCCGCGGTGCGGCACGCCGCCGCACCGGTAAGCGGCTTTGAAAGCTGACACACCGTCTGCACACGCCGTACGGCTTCCTCACAGCGTTCCATGTAGCACAGATGCTCCTCCGCCGCCTCCATCGTCAGGATGCCGCGGTCGGCCCAATCCAGTGCGACCTTCTCTATGTACCGCATATTGATGCGCTCTGCCTGTGCCGCGTAACCGACCACCATCAGCAACACCGCCGCGGGCAACCCGACCGTTTCGTACAAATACAGCAAGGTTTCCGCATCGCCGTTTGACAGCGGCCGCCCCATACGGGCACCGACCTCGGTCAGCAATCCGCCGAATTCCTCGTCCTTCGTCTGCCGCCGGATCACGTCGGTCATCTGCGGCTTCGTCACCTTTGGGCGCGCCGGTTTCTTTACCGGCTGCGGTGCGGGAGTCTCCGTGATAACGACCGGCTCTTCCTCGTCACCGGTAGCCTGCAGGACACCTGCCGCCACCCAATATTGTAACGCGTCACGGCAATCCGGTGCCGTTTCGCCGATCGCCTTGGCGCACGCATCCGCGTCAAACGCGCCGTCGTTACGGGACAGCCACAGCAGCACTTTCAGCTGTACCGAGCCCGCAAGCCGTAAATGCCGATCCGCGATCTCCTCCGGCATCACGAACACGTGCCGCATCAGCGATGCGTTCCATACATATTCCGCCATATGCTGTCCCTCCCTTCGGTTTTCATGATACTTTACGAAGAATACCCACATTATTATATACACCTTTCGACCCGAAACGCAAGCCCTTTTTCGTTTTTCGGGCAATTCGGAAAAATTTTGAGTTGATTTTTCTTGCGAAATATGCTATCGTACTAATCGTAAGAGCAAAGGAGGTGCTTGAACAATGGCTTATAAAATCTCTGATGATTGCATCAACTGCGGCGCTTGCGCCGAAGGCTGCCCCACCGAAGCGATTTCCGAGGGTGATGGCAAATACGTTATCAACCCCGAAACCTGCATCGATTGCGGCGCCTGTGCCGAGGCGTGCCCCGTAGGCGCTCCCCAGGCTGAATGATGCCGATTTGCTAAGGGCTGCCGTACCGAGGGGTACGGCAGCCCTTCGTCTTGAAAAGAGGTTTTTGTATGATCCGCACCGAACCGCTCGAAAACGGTCGCTTCGTGTTGGTGGACGACACCTGCACCTTCGGCACGGACGCCGTACTGCTCAGCGAATTTGCCGCCGTGCGCGCCACCGATCACGTCTGTGATCTGGGCACCGGCTGTGGCATTATCCCACTTTTGTGGCACCGCACCGAACACGCCCCTGCGGTGGATGCCGTGGATTGCTCGGCGAACGCCGTCGCGCTTGCCCGCGCATCGGTGGAACAAAACGGCTTGTCCGACCGCATCACCGTATGGGAGCAGGATTGGTGCTCGCTCACCCTCCCCGCCGGCACGTATGACACGGTCGTGTGCAACCCGCCGTACTTTCCCGCGGGAAGCGGGAAGGTCAGTGAACATCCCGACCGGCGGCTTGCGCGTCACGAAACCGCCTCCACCCTGCGGGACGTCGTCACTGCCGCCCACCGACTGCTCAAGGTCGGCGGTCACTTTTGCTTTTGTCACCGTCCGGAACGCTTGCCGGATGTTATCATAGCGCTGCGCGAACAGGGGCTATCCCCCAAACGCCTGCAATGGGTACACGCGCGGCAGGATTCTCCTCCGTTTCTTTTCCTGTGCGACGCCGTCAAGGGCGGCAACCCGCAGCTTATCACGCTACCTCCTCACATTCTCGGAAAGTAGGCGATCTCATGCCCGGAACACTCACACTGGTCGGCACGCCGATCGGCAATCTGTCGGATCTTTCGCCCCGCGCTGTCGAGGCGTTGCAGGCGTGCGACTTCATCGCCGCGGAGGATACCCGCGTATCGCTGACCCTGCTCAATCATTTCAGCATCCGCAAACCGCTCATCAGTTACTTTGAACACAACAAACGCGAGCGCGGAGAGGTCATCTGCCGCAAGCTGGAAGAAGGCGAAAACGCCGTTTTGGTAACCGATGCCGGTATGCCCGCGATCTCCGATCCCGGCGAGGATCTGGTGGCACTCTGCCACGAGCGCGGGATCCCCGTCACGGTGATCCCCGGCCCCAGTGCCGGCATTGCGGCACTCAGCGTTTCGGGACTTCCCACTGCCCGCTTTACCTTTGAAGGATTTTTGTCTGCAAACCGTCGTGACCGTCGCGAACAGCTGGAATCCCTGAAGCCTGAGCAACGCACCCTGGTGTTTTACGAAGCCCCTCACAAGCTACTCGGTACACTGGAGGATCTGCTTGAAGCGTTCGGCGACCGCCGCATC
This sequence comes from uncultured Eubacteriales bacterium, assembly GCA_964482275.1. Classification (GTDB taxonomy): domain Bacteria; phylum Bacillota; class Clostridia; order Oscillospirales; family Acutalibacteraceae; genus RGIG3009. Next base: position 5,870 of record CAYZXC010000002.1, on the reverse strand, counting down.
TGCCTTGCCCGCGAGCTCACCAAGCTGCACGAGGAGATCGTGCGCACCACACTCGCGGCGGCGATCACCCGCTACCGGGAAAACCCGCCCCGCGGGGAATTCGTGTTGGTGATCGAAGGCGCCGCCCCGATAGCAGAAGAACCGCTCACCCCGGAGGAAGCGGCGGTGATCGCCCGCGCCTATTTGCAAGACGGCTTGTCCGCCTCGGATGCCGCCAAGAAAGCGGCGGCGGAAACCGGTGTCAAAAAAGGCGATATCTACCGCCTGCTCACGAAGGAGAACTGAGTATGTTTGACAATTTCGACATCGGCACGGTTGTGATGATCGTGCTTGCCGCCGCCATCGGCATCTACCTGCATCGGTTGGATAAAAAAGAAAAGAGCGACCCACTCGCCGCTCTTTATAAACAGTACGGTATGCTGTCCGCCGAAGCGTTCGCCGCGACTCCGGACAACGAGTTGGTGCGCGCTGTCGTTGCCAACATTATGGCCAAATCGGATCGCCGCCGTCCCGATGTATACGCTCTGATCCCGCTGCTGTCGCACGGCCAAGTCGCCGTGTACAGCGTGTGGCTTCTCTGTCACGAGCTGGAGACCGCGGATATGGACGCCCTGCTCCGCTCACCCTCCGGCCGTTTTGCCGAGCCGGCTGCGGACGGCTTTTCGCTGATCGGTGCCGATCGCTGTGCCGAAGCGCTGCTTGCGGCCATCGACTCGCAGGACGAAACGGCACTTGCAGCAGCCATCGCCGCTGAACAACCGCTCAACCTGTGTGTCGCCTACGTACGCGACAATCCCGACGAATTCATCGACCTATAACGCGATGTACAACAGCGCCAACAACAGCTCTGTCGGTGCGCCGTTGTGGCCGAGCACCAGTATGAGCAACAGCAGCAGTACCCGCTCCTGGTCCCCCGCCAAAAAGGACAGCCAGTCCTTTTCGCGGGATTTTTGTTCAGGCAAACGGCACGGCCTTTCCGGCTCACACGCCGCTTCGCAGACGGGTTCCTTTTCGCAAACCGGCGGTTCCCCGCGAATTGCGCACTCCTTTTCCGGTATCGGCGGCGTCAGCGTTACACCGCGGTAAATATTCACCGGATGCTCGCGCACCAACCGTCTGGACCGTTCCGCCATACGTTGCACGCGCAGTGCGGCCTCCTGCTGAAGCTGTGTTACACTGCGGTCGTTCATTCCGCTTTTCCTCCTTTTTGTAAGAGCGGCAGGAATTTGAGCAGCTGCATCATTTTCACCGAATCGTCCAGTCGCTTTTCGCGGTCGCCGTGCAAATACGGACGCAGTGCCTTGAGCAAAGTGGTATTCTGATCATCCTTGCCCATTTGTGATAAGAGCGGCATCAGCTTTAACAGCCCGTCAAGTTCGGGCATCGCGGGCGCCGGAGTCGGTTCCGGCTCCGGCGGAGCCGCGGACGCGGTCAGCGTTTCCGGTGAAATACCAAGCGCCGCCATCATGCTCTGGATCTTATCCATGCCGTCCGGTGAATTCAGCAAGCTATCGAGTTTCTTGGAGAGCTCGTCATCCATGAGGATCCTTGCCTCCCGTCAGTTTGGACAAAAACGCCTGTACCTCCGGTGAATTTATGAGTTGCTGCAACCGCGCGGGATCACCCGCAAGCTCGGTAAATTTCTGTGCGTTCTGGGCACCCGCACGGTCTGACAACGCGGATAACCCGCCGTTTTGCACGGTCGTCGCCAGCTGTTCGGGTGTCATGCCCAAACGCTTGGACGCGTATCCCAACAATGCTTGTAACTGATCCGGTGTGATCTGACTCATCCTGATCCCTCCCTATCTCATTAGTATGTTGTGAAAGGTGATACTATGTTTCGTTTATTGGTCGTATCCGACACCCACGGCGACCGCCGTTCTCTGCAAGCCGCGATCGACGCGCAACCCGAAGCCACTCTGCTGGTGCATTTAGGTGACGGTGCCGCCGACCTTACCGCCGTCAGTGAATTCTGTTCAATACGCAACGTGCAGGTCGCCGGAAATTGCGATCTCGCCTCGCCGTATCCCGACGATGCCGAATTTAAATTCGGCGGACAGACCTTTTTTGCGGCACACGGACACCGCTACGGTGTCAAGCGCGATCTTTACCGCTTTTCGTGTGCCGCACGCTCCCGCGGGGCGCGCATCGCCCTGTTCGGGCACACCCATCAGGCGCTGACGCTGTACGACGACGGCTTGTATCTCATAAACCCCGGCTCACTCGGTCACGGCGGCACCTATGCCACCGTGGATATCGATCCGGCCGGCGGTATTGCTTCAAGCATCGTCAAGCTGCGCTATTAACAGACTATGCACCACCTCAAAAAACGTGTATAAAAAGGCAGAGCCAATAGCGTAATATCCTTAACGGATATTACGCTATTGGCTCTGCCTTTTTATAACATATTCAAGATATCCGCCAACCTGTGAGCCTCCGGCACACCGTCGGGATGCTCGTCCAACCCTCGCGTGTTGAGAAAGATCGCTTTCATGCCGGCACTCGTTGCCCCTTGTATGTCGTTGACCGGATGATCGCCGACATACACACAGCTTTCCGGTGCAACGCACAGCCGCGCCGCCGCTCGCCGGAACAACTCCGGATGCGGCTTGTGGATACCCTCGTCACCCGATATCATCGCAACATCGGTATCCAGCCGCAAACCGGTCACATCCAACTTGCGGTTTTGCAGCAACGGGTTGCCGTTGGTGATGATCCCGATCCGATAGCCACGCCGCCGTACCTCTTCCAGCACCGCCGGCGTTTCCGTGTACAGTGACGAACACAACGGGAACAGCCGATGATACTCCCATAACAGTTGCTCGCCGGTGACCCCCTCATCGAACGGCCACCTTTCAACAAAGGACTGAAAAAAAGTGCTGTAATCCACATAGCCGCCCGCATTTTCGATATATAACTGTTGCGCGTACTGCTCACGCTTCGACTCATCGACCGCCCGCATATGCCGCGAAAGCAGCAGCCGTGCGACTCTTAAGAACGCCTCGGCACGGTCCTGCAGCGTGTCGTCAAAATCAAAGATCACGGCTTTTTGACCGTTCTGCCCGCCGAGCGCCGCCTGTGCACCGACGACATCCGCGGCGATCTGTGCTTTCAGTGTCTCCACATCCGAAAAGCACTGCTCCTCACGTAAAAAACGGATCAGCAACACCTGTACGGTCTGTCCGTACAGCTCGCCGTCAAACTCCTGGATCCAGGTCTCCGCCTGCGGCGCCTGTACCCCTCCGACCGTCGGATGCACTCCGACATTCGTTACCGCGTGATACTGATGCTCGCCCACGACCACCAACGACGCATACACACCGTACCGTGGTACTGCGTAATCGGCGGGAAACACCTGATTGAGCGTGGGGATCCCCCACCGCCGTCCGCGGTGATCGCCGTTCGTTACCGGCAGCTCCACCGAAAACGGTCTGCCGAGCAGATGCGCAGCAAGCTCCATATCGCCGGCGGCGACCGCCTGCCGCACGCGGGTAGAGCTGATAACACCGCCATCGCGCTGTACCGCGTCTGCCACTGTCACCCGAATCCCTAACGGCTCACACAGCTCACGCAGTGTTTGCACCGTTCCGACACCGTCTTTACCGAACCGATAATTGTACCCACAGCACACCATGCGTGCCTGCAACAGCTCACGTAAGATCTCTTTTACAAACTGTTCGGGAGACAGCTCGCGCACCGCCTCAAACGGCATCTCGATCCATTCGTCTGTTCCCAGCGTTTCGAGCAGCTGTTCTTCACGCTGCGCGGTCAGAAGCCGTCCCGCCTCACGCTTGGGCACACCGGTCATGCTGAGCGCCGTCGCGGTCAGGATCGCACCGGATTCGTCGGTCACACCGCACGCCGCGGCCAACACCGCGCGATGCCCGATATGCAGTCCGTCAAACACGCCGAGCGCCACTGCGCGCCGCGCAGTCGGCAGCGCATCCCGCTGTTGCCATGTGTACCGCCTTACCGCCACCGCGATCCCCTCCTTTTTTCACAGTATAGCATACTTATTTTAAAAAGCAAAACTTGTTTTTGAAAAATACACACAAAATACACAATTCGCCGTTACCATTAGGATTGTATTATTATATCCCGAAGGAGGCAATCCCTGATATGATCAATGTGCAGAACCTGACCAAGCGATACGGCTCTCACCTTGCGGTGGACAATATCAGCTTTCAGGTAAACGAGGGTGAGATTCTGGGCTTTCTCGGACCGAACGGTGCGGGCAAATCCACCACGATGAACATTCTCACCGGTTACTTATCCTCCAACGAAGGCACCGTGTCCATCAATGGGCACGATATTCTGGAGGAACCCAACGAAGCGAAAGCCAGCATCGGCTACCTACCGGAGCAGCCACCGCTGTATCTGGATATGACGGTGCGCGAATATCTGGATTTCGTGTTTGACCTGAAGCAATGCAAGTTCAACCGTCAAAAGCACATCAAGGAGATCTGCCGTCTGATGCAGATCGAGCACGTCTACAACCGCTTGATCAAAAACCTGTCTAAGGGTTACCGGCAGCGCGTCGGCTTCGCACAGGCACTGGTCGGCAATCCACCGGTCCTTGTGCTGGACGAGCCAACCGTCGGCTTGGACCCCAATCAGATCATTGAGATCCGTGCGCTCATCAAAAATCTCGGCAAGCATCACACCGTGATCCTCTCCTCGCACATTTTGCAGGAGATCGAGGCGGTCTGCGATCGCATCATCATCATCAACGACGGCAAGATCGTGGCGGACGATACCGCCGCGGCGCTTTCGGATAAATACTCCTCCGACCACCGTCTGATAGCGCGCATCGCCGGTGACGAGAAGCGCGTAACCGACATTCTCACACACACAACGGGTGTTGACGACGTCGTATGCTACGGCGAAAAAGAGGACGGCGTATACGAATACGCGCTTGAGCCGCAGGACGGCGCGGATTTCCGCCGTGCGCTGTTCACGGCACTGGCCAAGGAGGGCTATCCGCTTCTCGGCCTGCGTTCGATGGAGATGTCCCTCGAAGAGATCTTTATCGCGCTCACGCGTGAACAGCTCACCCAGACCACCCGCAAAGGAGGTAAAAGCAAATGAGTGCCATTTTTAAGCGTGAATTCAAAACCTATTTCACCTCCCCCATCGGCTACATCGTGCTTGCAATTTTCTTTTGTGTGAGTTCATTGATTTTTACTGTCAACAACCTTGCCTCAGGCTCAACAAACCTGTCTAATACCTTTAATAACATTTACTTTCTCCTTGGACTCTTGCTTATTGTTCTGCCAGTGTTAACGATGCGCCTGATGAGCGAAGAAAAACGCCAAAAGACTGATCAAATAATTCTCACCGCCCCCGTCAGTCTGACCGGCATCGTGCTCGGCAAATTCTTTGCCGCATTCTTACTGTTTAGCATCGGCATATCTATCATGTTAGTGTTTGCTGTTATCATCGCGACTCAGATCACCCCCGACTGGCTGGTCATCCTAAGCAATTTTATCGGTCTGCTGCTGCTCGGCGGCATGATCATTGCCATCGGTCTGCTCATCTCCTGCCTGACCGAAAGCCAGTTTGTAGCAGCACTCGGAACCTTTCTAATATCTGTTTTGTTGCTCTTACTCGACCTCGCGAGCTCAATGTTTGCTTCTAGTGAACTTGCAACTACAATTATACAATTTTTATCAATTACCGAACGATATAGTAATTTTGCAAACGGATTAATGCAATATGATGATATCATTTTCTTTGCGAGTATAACCGGACTTTTCCTATTTCTAACAGTACGTATGCTCGATCGGAAGCGCTGGAATTGATGAGAGGAGGCATGACGATATGAGTAACTTTGATGAGATCAAAAAGAACTCGGACGAATCGGAAACCGA
>CAYZXC010000001.1:0-31146 GCA_964482275.1 uncultured Eubacteriales bacterium | reverse complement strand
CTCGGCGGCCGTTAGCCGTTATCCTGCCCTGTGATGCTCGGACTTTCCTCACACAAGCGTGCGCGACTGCCCAGCTCACTCATTTGGTATTTTAGTCTAAAGTTTCCGGTTTGTCAACGGCTTGTTTTGCAAAAACAAACTCCCCGTTCTCCACCGTAACGCAGACGGTCTCACCCGCCTTGAACTGCCCTTCCAGCAGTTTTTCCGCCAGCGGATCCTCGATCTTCGACTGGATCGCACGGCGCAAGGGTCTTGCCCCGTATACGGGATCGAAGCCGACCTTCGCGAGCTCGGCGATCGCGTCCTCCGACACCGTGAGCGTGATCTCTAAATCGTTCACACGCTTGTTCAGCGACGACAGCATCCGTCCCGCGATGCGGCGGATATCGTCCTCGGTCAGCTGATGGAACACGATAAGTTCGTCCACGCGGTTCAAAAACTCCGGACGGAAGGTCTTTTTGAGCTCGCCCAGCACCTTGTCGCGGTTGCGGCGGTCGGCCTCCTCCTTGGAGCCCTGCTCATCGCCTCCGCCGAAGCCGAAGCTGTGCTTCTCGGTAATAAGCCGTGCGCCGACGTTGGAGGTCATAATGATGACGGTGTTTTTGAAATCCACGCGCCGTCCCTGCGCGTCGGTGAGGATACCGTCCTCCAAAATCTGCAGCAGCATATTGAACACGTCGGGATGCGCTTTTTCGATCTCGTCAAACAGCACCACGGCATACGGCTTGCGGCGGATCTTCTCGGTGAGCTGACCGCCCTCGTCGTACCCGACGTAGCCGGGAGGCGAGCCGACCAAGCGCGACACGGTATGCTTTTCCATATACTCCGACATATCCAGACGGATCATCGCGTTTTCATCGCCGAACATCGCTTCTGCGAGCGTCTTGCACAGCTCGGTCTTACCCACACCGGTGGGGCCTAAGAAGATGAACGAGCCGATCGGACGGCGGGGATCCTTGAGTCCCACACGGCCTCGGCGAATGGCCTTGGCGACCGCGGTCACCGCTTCCTCCTGCCCCACGATGCGCTCGTGCAATACCTCTTCGAGCCGGAGCAAACGCTGTCCCTCCGCCTCGGTCAACTGTGATACCGGCACGCCCGTCCAACTGGACACGATCTGTGCAATATCCTCAGCCGTAACCTCACCGGTGATGCCGGCGTTTTTCTCCTGCCACTGTGCGCGCTGTTCCTCAAGCTGCTCGGATACCTTCTTTTCCTCGTCACGCAGCTGTGCGGCGCGCTCGAAATCCTGCTCGTTGACGGCGGCCTTTTTCTCCGCAGACAGTCGCTTGACCTCTTCCTCCAGCTGCCGTACGTCGGTGGGAGCGGTGAACGCGCGCAGACGCACTCTGGACGCGGCCTCGTCGATCAGATCGATCGCCTTGTCCGGCAGATACCGATCCGAGATGTACCGCGTGGACAGCTGTACCGACGCGGTGATCGCCTCGTCGGTGATCTTGACCTTGTGGTGTGCCTCGTATTTATCGCGCAGTCCTTTGAGGATCTCGACGGTCTCCTCGTTCGACGGCTCACCCACCGTGATGGGCTGGAACCGCCGCTCCAGAGCCGCGTCCTTTTCAATGTATTTGCGGTATTCCTCCAGTGTGGTCGCGCCGATCACCTGAATCTCGCCGCGTGCGAGCGACGGCTTGAGAATGTTCGCGGCATCCACCGCGCCCTCGGCGGCACCCGCGCCGATGATGGTGTGGATCTCGTCGATAAACAGCACGACGTCCTTCGCTTTCGCGACCTCCTCCAGTGCGTTCTTGATGCGCTCCTCGAAATCGCCGCGGTATTTCGTGCCCGCGACCATACCGGTCAGATCCAGCGTCACCACGCGCTTACCGCGCAGCGTTTCGGGCACCTCCTCCGCGACGATGCGCTGAGCGAGTCCTTCTGCCACAGCGGTCTTGCCGACACCCGGCTCACCGATGAGGCAGGGGTTGTTCTTGGTGCGGCGGGATAAGATCTGCACCACGCGCTGGATCTCCTCCGCTCTGCCGATGACCGGATCCAGCTTCCCTTGTCGCGCCATTTCGGTGAGATCGCGGCCGAACTGGTCGAGCACCGGCGTTTTGCTTTTACCGGCCGCTTTTGAGCCCGCAGGGGCCGCGCCCGCGCTTTGCGGTGCCGCTTCCGCTACGGCTTCCAGTATGTCATCCGTCAGATCATCGGCGCGCACGCCGAAGGCGGTGAGCAAACGAACCGCTACGCTGCTCTCATCCCGCAGGATAGCGAGCAAGATATGCTCGGTACCCACGTAGCCCTGCTGTGCCGAGGTCGCCTCCGCCACCGACAGCTCCATCGCCTTTTTGGTGCGGGGGGTGAAATCCTCCGGACGCAGACGGGTCGGCTGGCCGCTGCTCTCGCTTTCCGTGATCTTATCGCGATACGCCGCCGCGGTGATACCGCGAGCGCCGAGAACGGTAGCGGCTACGCCGGTGCCCTCCTGCAGCAGTCCCAGTACGATATGCTCGGTGCCGATATAGGTATGGCCTAACTGCTGTGCTGACTCAATGGCGAGGTTCAGCGCCGCGTTGGCTTTTTCGGTAAATCCTTTAAAACGATACATAGGATCACTCCTTCGTTAATCTTTCGCGAACCAGTGCCGCACGGCGCGTGTCACGCTCGGTGGAGTCCAGCTCGCGTCCCGCCTGCCGCATGAGGGCAGCCGGTTGTGCGTCGATCATCAAGCTACTGATACAGTTTAGGTCGACCGACTGCAAAATAGTCATCGCGGCACCCATGCGCACGTGGGAGATCAGCGACATAAACTCTTTTCCCGATAACAGGCGGGCGTTCTGCAGTACACCGAGTGAGCGGTAGACCCGATCCTCCAGCGCCGGTGTCGCGCGCAGCTGCTCGCGGTATTGGCGCTCCTCCTTGACGATCTGCGTGACGATGCTCTTCAGATTGTCGATGGCCTCCTGCTCGGTGATGCCGAGGGTGACCTGATTGGAAAGCTGATACATCGCGCCCTCCGACCGACTTCCCTCGCCGTACATGCCGCGGATGGTCAGTCCTAATTTGGATACGGTGTTGGCAAGCTGCTGGATCACGCCCTTTTCCTGCAGGGCGGGCAGATGCAGCATCACCGAGGCGCGCATGCCGGTGCCGAGGTTGGTGGGACACTGCGTGAGATAGCCCAGCCGATCGTCAAAGGCGAAATGCAGGCGCGTATCCAGAAAATCATCCCAGCAGTTTGCCGCCGTGAACGCCTCGTCCAGTGCAAAGCCGGCGCACATCGCCTGGATACGCACGTGGTCTTCCTCGCCGATCATCACGCTGACGCTTTCGTCGGGTGATAACAGCAACGCCTCGCCGTCTGGCTGTGCGGTGAAATTCGGGCTGATCAGGTGGCGTTCCACCATCGACAACGCATCCCACTCGGACAGCTCGGTCATGCGGATACATTGAAACGCACCGCCGCCGTCGGACGGGAACGCGTCAAATACCTGACGGATGACCTCGTCGCGCTGTTCCGCCGTCATACTCGCGGGGAACGGCATGTGATTCAAATTCCGCGCTAAGCGGACGCGGGTGCTGATGACGACGTCGCCGTCGGCACCGCTTTGCTGATACCATTTCGCCGTCACTTCGCATCCCCCTCCTCTAATTCGCGAATACGGTCACGCAGTGCGGCGCACTGCTCGTATTCCTGATTGGCAATATGCGCGGCAAGCTGCTCGCGCAGGGCTTTGAGCTCACGTTCCTTCTTGACCGATTCCTCCGCCTTGTCCGCAACCTTACCGGTATGCTGCGTTTTGCCGTGGATGCGTTGGATCGACGGCAGCAGCCGATCGTAAAAGGTACGGTAGCAGGTGGGGCAACCGGGCCTGCCGAGCTCCGCGATCTCTTTAAAGCTGTGCCCGCAATCCTCACAGCGCACGGTATCCTCCGGTGCGCGCTTGGCGGGCTCCAAAAACAGTGATCCCCAAAAATCGTTCAGATCAAAGCCCAGTCCGCCGAGGGACGCGTTAAGCCCCTGCTCGGCGGCACACTGCGCGCACAGATTCCACTGTGCCGTTTTGCCGTTTACGGTTCGTTTAATATGCGTTGTCGCGGGACGCTTCCCGCAGTGATCACATAACATATAAAAGACCTCCTTACATCAAATATATGCGGCCAGCATGTGCTTGAGCAGGGATGCCCGCAAGCGGTCACGGTATTCCACCGGAACGTCGCGGCAGGCACGGTCGGACAACGCCGCCGCCATCACGCCCGCCGCCTGCTTGTTCAAAAAGCCCTGATACACCATGCTTTGCAGGATCGCCTCCGCCGCCGCGGGAACCAATTCCTCACCGATGGAATTGACGACGTGCATCAGCGGCGTCGCCTCGCGCTGGGGCGTCACACGGCGGATACGGACGTATCCCCCACCGCCGCGCCGACTTTCCACTACGTATCCCTGCTGTGGGGTAAACCGCGAGGTCAGCACGTAGGTGATCTGACTCGGCACACAGCCGAGCTCTTCCGCCAATTCGTTGCGCCGCAGCTCCGCCGCGCCGTTTTCCGCCCGTTCCATCATACCCAGAATATAGGCGGTTATCTCATCGCTGATACGCATACGCTCACTTCCTTTGTGCTCATCATAACTCAAAAGTCAGATAAAGTCAAAGTCAAATAAAGTCAAACACAGGTGCGTTTTTCCCGTTTTTTGAATTTATCTCCGGATATCTCGTGTTTTCTCACAAAATCAAGTTTTTTGAAATTTCTATCACCCATCACGCGCGGCAACATAGTATGAAATGAAAGCAGGTGAAAGCCTGCGGTTTCAGGAAAGGGGGAACTCCGAATATGTGTCTGCGTAATCTCTTCTGTGGTGAGGCGAACTGCTCTTGGCTGCTGTTCATCATCGTCATTCTGCTGCTCATCGACAACGGCTGTGACGACGGCTGTGACAACGGCTGCTACAACAATCGCAACAACGGCTGCGGCTGCGGTTGCTGATAACTTGAACTGAGGGAGGAGGACTTACGGTATGTGTCTGAGAAACTTATTCTGCGGTGACGTCAACTGCACCTGGCTTCTGTTCATCATCGTCATTCTGCTGCTCATCGACAACAACGATTGCGGCTGCGATTGTGGCTGCTGAACGGCGTCTTAAGCCCTGATGCAAGCGCCCGCTGTGACCGTCCGTCACAGCGGGCGCTTTGCCGTGCTGACGTCAAATTTGACAAAACCGTATTTCTTGTAGTATACTGTCGTTGTGTCCGATTTTTATATCAGGAGGATGATATATGACGGCAGAAAGACCAAAGGAAACCGTTTCGGCGTATACGGCAAAACGGCAAAGCCGCCTGTTCGGCCTTCCGCTGACATTGACGCACTACGTCATTGACGGCGAATGGTTGTCCGAATGCACCGGCCTGTTTTCCGTCACCGTAAAAGCGGTATCTCTGTCACATATCCGGAATATGGTGGTAGTACAATCACCTTGGCAAAAGCTGTTCGGGCTGTCCACCGTTCGCGTGGCGACCGCCGATCCGGCGTTTCCGGAATTTGTGGTGCACAGCATCCGCGGCGGCAACGCGTTCGCCGCCAAGCTCCAGCAAGCCTGGGACAAAACACTGTCGTTGCGGCCTATAGCGGCAGAGTGAGCCCACACCAATTTAAAATGTGAGGACGGGAAAGTATGGAACCTAAGAAAAGACGTTTCGGAGACCGCAAGGACGGCTGGCGCCTGCGCCACACGCAGTCGCTGTTCGCGGTTATGCCCCATCTGATGAAAACACGCGCAGACTCGCAGGTGTTCTTTGACGAGGAGATCGACATCGAATACCTCGAAAAGTATACCCGTACTCTGCGCAAGGAACACGACATGCCCACCTTTTCGCTGTATCATCTCATCATCGCAGCGGTGGTGCGTATGTTCGTACTGCGCCCGCGACTGAACCGCTTTATCATGAACGGCAAGGCGTATGCCCGCAACCGGCTGACCGCGTCCATGACCGCCAAGCACAGCTTGTCCAAGGACGCGGAGGAATCCTGCATCAAGCCGCATTTCGAAAAAACCGATACGGTATTTGACGTCTACCGCCGCGTCAGCGAGGCAATGGACAAGGAAGTCAAGGATATCAAGGACGCCAACACCACCGACGTGGCGGCCAAGATCTTAAACAAACTGCCGGCGTGGATGGTGCGCGCGTTCGTCAACTTTATCATCTTCATGGATCACCGCGGCTGGATGAACGATTTTATCAACGAGATCAGCCCGTTCCATACCTCGTTTTACATCACCGATGTCGGCTCCATCGGCATTCAGCCGATCTACCACCATATTTACAATTTCGGTACCACCTCGGTGTTTCTGGCAATGGGTAAAAAGGCCATCGTCCCCGTTGCCCTGCCCGACGGCACCGTCACCACCAAAAAAGTCATTCGGGTCAAGCTCGTGCTGGACGAGCGCATCTGCGACGGCCATTATTACGCAGAATCGTTCCGTATGCTCCGCCGCATCTTAAAGCACCCCGAAGTATTGGAGACCCCGCCCACGGAATTCCCTGAGGACGAGTGGATCTGATCCGAAAACCGTCAAAAAAGGCTGTGTTCTGTCATTCTGTCGAATGTCGAACACAGCCTTTTTCTTATCTCTTCTGTTTCAGCAAGTCGCCGAGTACGGCGATGCCGGTTTTGATCTCGTCCATCGACGGAGTGGAATAGTTTAATCGGAACGACTGCGACGGTGCGGACAGGTCGCAGTTAAAGGTCGTACCCGGCACCACGAACACCTTGTTTGCCGACGCTTCCGCCACGAATTCCAGCATCGGAATGTGATCGGGCAGCGTACACCATAAGAATAAGCCGCCCTCCGGACGCGTATAGGTCACGCCGTCGGGCATACAAGCGTCGAGTGCTTCGAGCATACAGCCGCATTTTTCGCGGTACAGATCGCGGATAAAGTCGATATGTGCGTCTAAATCGTGGCGTTTCATAAACTCGGCGCACAGCATCTGGAAGAACAGGTTGGTGTGCACGTCCTCCACTTGTTTCGCGACCACCATCTTTTGCACGACCGGTTCGGGGCCGCACACATAGCCCACGCGCATACCCGCGGACAGGATCTTGGAAAACGTGCCGCAGTACAGCACTCTGCCGTCGGTATCCATGCTCTTAATGGTGGGCAGCTCCTCACCCGCAAAGCGCAGGTCACCGTAGGGGTTGTCCTCCAAGATCATCACGTCGTACCGCTGTGCAAGCGCGTACACGGCTTTGCGTTTTTCGAGCGACATCGTAAGTCCCGCCGGATTTTGGAAGGTCGGGATCAGATATAACAGCTTGGCGTTGGGGTGCGCTTTCAGCGCGGCTTCCAAGCCGTCGATCGAAACGCCGTCCGACTCCAGCTCCACGCCGACGGGATGGGCACCCAGCGAGCGGAACGCGTTGAGCGCGCCGATAAAGCTCGGATTTTCGCAGATGACGACGTCACCCGCGTCACACAGGGTCTTGCAGGCAAGCTCGATCGCCTGCTGACCGCCGCTGGTAATCACCGTCATATTGGCGGCGGTATCCACACCGAAACGGCGGTGTAAGCGCTCCGCTACCAGCTCGCGGAGCGGCTGATACCCTTCGGTCGTGCCGTATTGCAACGCGACAGAGGCGCGGCTTTCAAAAATGTCCGCGGCGATCGCCGCCATTTGCTCCGCCGGAAAGGATTCCGGTGCGGGGTTGCCCGCGGCGAACGAGATCGCCCCCGGCTGTCCCAGACTTTTGAAGATCTCACGGATGGCAGACGGCTTCATATCCCGCATGGCATTTGAAAATTGATAGTTCATAACATCACCTTCCCCAGTGTATCATAAATCCCGCCGCGTTGCAAGTTCCCGTTGACAAACCTTATAAAAAAAGATATACTTTTCCTAAGTATTCTCATTAAGCTTATTTTCAGAAAGGAAGCGATCTGCATGAGCGATTATCGCGCCGAAACGCTTTGTATTCAGGGTGGCTATCAGCCGCAAAACGGTGAGCCCCGCGTGCTCCCGATCTATCAGAGCACGACTTATAAATACGATTCCGCCGATCATCTCGGCGATCTGTTTGACCTAAAGGTCGCGGGACATATGTACACCCGCATCTCCAATCCCACCGTCGCGGCGGTGGAGGATAAGATCGCCGCACTTGAGGGCGGTGTGGGAGCGATGTGCACCTCCTCCGGTCAGGCGGCTGCGCTGATGGCGATCTTCAATATCACGAGCGCCGGTCAGAACTTCGTCAGCCTGTCCACCATCTACGGCGGTACCACCAATCTGTTCGCCGTCACGATGAAGCGTATGGGTATTGAGGTGCGCTTTTTAACGCCCGATATGACCGACGAAGAGGCCGACGCGCTGTTTGACGAGAACACGCGGCTGGTGTTCGGTGAGACCATCGCCAACCCCGCGCTGAACGTGCTGGATATCGAACGGTACGCGGCACTCGCCCACCGTCACGGCGTTCCGCTCATCATCGACAACACCTTTGCCACCCCCATCCTGTGCCGTCCGTTTGAATACGGCGCGGATATCGTGATGCATTCCACCACCAAGTATATGGACGGTCACGCCACCGTCGTGGGCGGCGTTATCGTGGACAGCGGCAACTTCGACTGGGCGGCATCCGGTAAGTATCCGGAGCTGACCGAGCCGGACGAATCGTATCACGGTGTCGTGTACACCGAGCAGTTCGGCAAGGCGGCGTACATCACCAAGGCACGCGTACAGCTGATGCGCGATCTGGGTTCTACTCCGCAACCGCTCGCAATGTTCATTTTGAACATCGGTCTGGAAACGCTGGCACTGCGTATGGAGCGCCACTGCGCGAACGCGTTGGCGGTCGCACAGTATCTCGAAAAGCACGAAAAGGTCGGCTGGGTCAACTATCCCGGCCTCGAATCCTCCGATCAGCACGCGCTGGCGCAGAAATATCTGCCGAAGGGCTGCTGCGGCGTGATCTCGTTCGGTGTCAAGGGCGGCCGTGAGGCGGCGGTCAGATTTATGGATTCCTTAAAGCTCGCGGCTGTCGTCGTGCACGTGGCGGATGCCCGCACGTCGGTACTGCATCCCGCCTCCACCACCCACCGTCAGCTCACCGATGCGCAGTTAGTCGCCACCGGCATCACGCCGGATATGGTGCGGCTCTCGGTCGGCATTGAGGATATCGACGATATTCTGGCTGACTTGGAACAAGCGTTAGCAAAAATCTAAAGGAGGGCACCCTCATGCCCATTAAGATCCCGAATCAGCTGCCGGCAACTCAGACGCTGACCGACGAAAACATCTTCGTCATCACCGAGACCCGCGCGCTGACACAGGATATCCGTCCGCTCAAGATCCTACTGCTTAACCTGATGCCGAAAAAGATCGTCACCGAAACGCAGATGGCGCGTCTGCTCGGCAACACGCCGTTGCAGGTGGAGCTGGAGCTCATCCACACCCGCACGCATCATTCGCGCAACACGCCGGAAGATCACATGCTGATGTTTTACAAGACCTTTGACGATGTGAGGGACAAAAAGTACGACGGCATGATCATCACCGGTGCGCCGGTGGAGCATCTTCCGTTTGAAGAGGTGGAATACTGGGACGAGCTGTGCACCATCATGGAATGGAGCAAGACCCACGTCACCAGCACCCTGCACATCTGCTGGGGCGCGCAGGCGGGGCTTTACTATCACTACGGTATCGAAAAACAACCGCTCGATAAAAAGCTGTTCGGTATCTTCCCGCACACCGTCGAGCATAAGCGCTCCATCCTGTTCCGTGGGTTCGACGAGGTATTCAACGTCCCGCAATCGCGGCACACCACCGTCAACCGCGCGGATATCGAGGCGGTACCGGCGCTCAAGATCCTCGCCTCCTCCGAGCAGGCGGGCGTGTACGCGGTCGCGACCAAGAAGGGGCGGCAGATCTTCATCACCGGTCACTCGGAATACGACGCGACCACCTTGAGGGACGAGTACGAGCGCGACAAGGCGGCGGGACTGCCGATCGAGGTGCCGGTGAACTATTTTCCCGATGACGATCCCACCCGCACGCCGCCGGTCACCTGGCGCGGTCACGCGAACCTGCTGTTTTCCAACTGGCTCAACTATTTCGTGTACCAGACCACCCCGTACGATATTGATAAGATCAAATAAAAACCGCGGTATGGCAGTTGCCATACCGCGATTTTTGTTGCGTTTCAGGAATACATCGAATTAGTTATCTTCGGGTTCCCACGTATTGTCCATATCCGTCCGACCGCTGAAAATGTCGGTATCGTTATCCTCTAAGGTCGGCTCCTGCGCTTCCTTCCCGTCGTTCTCCGCCGCTTCGGGCTTGCGGAACACAAACAGATACAGCAGCACGCCCGCACCGCCGATCAGCAGAATGCCGGCGATCAGCAACACGACCAGACGCCAGGACAGGCCGCCTGCACTTTCCTCCTCTTCACCGAAGCCGATCAGCGTGTACGCCTCCAGGGAATTGATCTTCAGCTCGAACATGCCGTTTTTGACCTCAAGCACCTGCGGCGTCATCAGCTCGTCGCCGTCCATGACGGTGATCGCAAAGGCGGCACAGTTCTTCATCGCCGTCGGGATCGGCAGCTGAACGGTATAGATCACGTCATCCGGTAACGCCGTGATCGCCACCTCCTTGCCGGTGCGGGACAGCATCAGCAAGGACAGATCAAAGGTCATCACCTGCCGCTGATCCTCGGAATAACCGGAGAACTCGGATACGTCCGCCAGTGCGGCTTGCACCATCGTGGGTGTGATCTCCACCGTTGAGGTGCGCACGCTCAGCATCGGCGTATTGCCGGTGCGGCCGACCAGCGACTCGTAATCCGCCTCGGATACCAGCAGACGCGCCTTGGACAAAAACTCCTGACGCGTCAAGCCGAAGGCTTCCAGCAAGGCGGTATCGGTGAGCGAGTTCATCGCGACCATACCGTTGCTGAGCGCGGTGGTGCTGTCACCCTTGACCGTCGCCGTCGTGGACACGGTCGTTACCGTCGTGGCAGCCGCCTGCTGCTCGGTCGTGGTCGTTTCCTCAGTCACCGTCGTGGTCGTGTCCTCTGAAACGGTGGTGGTCGTTTCCCCGCTTACCGTCGCGGTGGTCGCAGCCACCGTCGTCGTAGCGGCTTGCCGTGTCAGACTCTGCTTTGCCGACGCTTCATAGATCAGAGAGGTGTCACCGTAGCCGGTCTCTTCCCCTTCAAAGGTCGCGCTTTTCCCCTCGCTCACGCGGTAGGTCGAGGTATAGACGCCCTTCGCATCGGTCTTGCCGGTTTCCGGCATTCCCTCCAGAGTCAGCTTTAACGAATATTCACGCGCCGGCATATCGTTGGCATCGGTGGCGGTGACGGTCAGTGTACCGTCCGCATTAAACGCCGCCGTCAGCGTGACCGCCAGACGGCCCTGTACCGCGATGGGAGTACCCTCGAAGGCCTTCGTATTCGTCGCGCCGCCCACCGTGTAGCCGTAGGTGATCTTCGTGTAAAGACCGGTCGATACCTTCGCCAACGAAACGGTGAACGTATCGCCGTCCTGAGCTGTGACTGCACATTCCGCGCCGCCGATAAAGGCCTCAACCAGCGTACCGCCCTCCGGTAAGGTGCCCGTGATCTCGACGGTGGTACCGTCGATCTGGCGCCGACTCGTTTCCTGAAATGCTGCTTCCTCGGCACTGACACCGACCGCCGCCGTTCCGGTCAGGAGCAACGCAGCCAGCAGTACCGCCAAACACTTTTTCATGTACAATTCCTCCTTGCACATAACTTGCTGAGTCTACCATATCATAAAATCCCTCAAAAGTAAATGTCCACTCCCCCAAATTTTAAAAAAATTTGCATATCCCTCTTGTATTTTCGGAGAATTTCCGCTATACTATGTATAAAGTGTCCCAAATGGGACACTTTGCGATACAAAAGGAGGGGTGACCGATGGAGTCGGCGTGTACGCTGTCCGCCTTTTTCCTGTTTCACGGTGTCGGTGACGACGCCCTGCATAGGATCGCCGCACGGTTGGAACCGCCGGTCGCCTACCGACGCGGGCAGGTCGTGTACAACACGCATACCTTTTGCCGCGCGATCGGGCTGATCGTTCGCGGGTCGGTCATCGTCCGTTCGTCGGGCGAGGCGGCACACAGCGTCGTCATCAACCGCCTGCACGCCGGCGAGATCTTCGGTGTCGCCGCGCTGTTTGACAGCGAAAGCGACGATTACGTGACCGAGATCACCGCCGATGAGGATACCGCGGTACGGTTCATTCCGCAGGAGCTGATGTCACAGCTGCTGACGGAGTTTCCCGCTATCGGGGAACAGTATATCCGGTTTCTGTCCGGCCGTATTCGGTTTCTCAACCGCAAGCTGTCGGCGCTCACCATCGGCAACGCGGAGAACCGCTTGTATCACTATCTGCTCGCCCATCAGGACGGGCAAGGCATCATCCGTCTGCCCGGCACGATGACGGAACTGGCAAACACCCTTAACATGGGGCGGTCAAGCCTGTACCGTGCGCTGGACACGCTGGTGCGTGAAGGCATCCTCGTGAAAGAGGATAAAACCTATCGTATATCCTAGTGTGACAGGACTCAGACCCTGTCACACTGAGAAAGAAGGAATCAACTATGAAAAAAGTATTGTCACTCACACTCGCCGTCCTGCTGATCGTCGCGATGGCGGCGGGCTGCAGCACCGAGCCCGCGGTCAAAACGACCGTCAACATCGGCGCGATCCAAGGCCCGACCGGTATCGGTATGGTACACCTGATGGAGGCGGATACGGCCGGAACGGCGGCGAACGAGTACGAATTCACCGTGTCCTCGGTACCGTCGGACATCGGCAATCTGCTGGCGTCGGGCAGCTTGGACATCGCGGCTGTGCCCACCAATCTGGCGGCGGCACTGTATCAGAAAACCCAAGGCAAGGTACAGCTGCTCGCGGTCAACACGCTGGGCGTGCTGTATATGCTGGATAACGGCAACGGCATCGACTCGATCGACGATCTCAAGGGCAAGACCATCTACTCCACCGGTGAGGGTGCCAACCCCGAATACATCCTGCGGTATGTGCTGGAGAAAAACGGCATTGATCCCGACGAGGACGTGACGATCGAATTTTTAGCGGAAAACACCGAGCTGGTCGCCAAGATGGTAAGCGGCGATATCAAGCTCGCGATGGTTCCCGAACCGAACGTATCCTCCATCACCGCGCAGAACCAGGACGTCAAGGTCGCCCTGTCGATGAACGACGCATGGGAAGCGGTCGCCGACGAAAACAGCAAGCTGATGATGGGCTGTGTCGCGGTACGCAAGGATTTCCTTGACAACAACAAGGAAGCCGTAGACGCGTTCCTCGCCGAGTACAAGACCTCCATCGAAAGCACTTCCGACGTCGAGACCACCGCCACGCTGTGCGAGACCTACGGCATCATTCCGAAAGCCGCCATCGCCAAAAAGGCGATTCCGAACTGCCAGCTGACCTTCGTGTCCGGTGCGGATATGAAGGCGCAGATCGCCGGCTATTATCAGGTATTGTTCGACGCTAACCCGACGGCCATCGGCGGTAAACTGCCGGATGACGCGTTCTATTATGTCGGGTAAATTAAAGACCGTCGCACGCGGTGTCGCGGTCGCGGTGTTCTGGATCGGGATATGGTGGCTGATCGCCGCACTGGTGCAGCAGGAGCTGCTCATCCCCACCCCGCTCGCCGTGGCGAAAACCTTGCTGGCACTGCTGCCCACCGCGCTGTTCTGGAAATCCGTCGGAATGTCGCTTGCCCGCATCGTGCTGGGCTTTTTAGCGGCGCTGCTGTGCGGGACGGCGCTCGCGGTGCTCACCACCCGCTTTTCGCTCGTCCGCGCGGTGTTCTCTCCGCTTCTGCACATCATCCGCGCGGCACCGGTCGCGTCGTTTATCATCCTTACCCTGGTGTGGATCGACTACGATATCATTCCCGCGTTCATCGCGTTTTTGATGGTGCTGCCCATCGTATGGGTGAACGTGGAGGAGGGTATCCGCCGCACCGATAAGGGGCTTTTGGAAATGGCGGCGGTATACGCCGTTCCTCAGCACCGCGTGCTGACACGGCTGTATCTGCCTTCCGTTAAACCGTATTTTACGACCGCGTGTGTAAACGGTCTGGGCTTTGCGTGGAAATCGGGAGTTGCGGCAGAGGTCATCTGCCGTCCCGATCTCGCGATCGGCAACCGCTTGCAGCTTGCCAAGATCACGCTGGAAACGCCTGAGGTGTTCGCGTGGACCGCGGTGGTGATCGCGCTGAGCCTCGTGCTGGAAAAGACGCTGCTGCGCCTGACTCGAAAGGAGGCCGCTCATGGTAACGCTTGACCGTGTTTCCTTCGCGTACGGTGACGCCCCCGTCGTCACGGACTTTTCGCTGACGCTGCCGGACAGCGGTGCGGTCTGCCTGTTCGGTGCGTCCGGCTGCGGCAAGACCACCCTGCTTCGACTCATCGCCGGCTTGGAATCCCCCACCGACGGCACTATACGGCGCGACGCATCGCGCATCGCCGTGGTGTTTCAGGAAGACCGTTTGGTGCCGTGGCTGACCGTGCGGCAAAACCTTGAGCTGGTGCTCCACAAGCCCGATCCCGCGCTTGTGGACGATTGTCTGAGCGCGGTATCGCTCAGCGATGCCGCCGAGCAGCTGCCCGCTGAGCTCAGCGGCGGTATGCGGCGGCGTGTCGCACTTGCCCGCGCACTTGCCTTCGGCGGAGAGCTGTTACTCTTAGACGAGCCGTTCAACGGCTTGGACGAGGCGCTGAAGATCCGCATCGCCGCGGCACTGCGCAAGCGGTTTGACGGGTGTCCCATCGTGCTGGTCACCCATTCGCCCGACGAAGCAAAGCTGTTTGACGCAACGCTTATCAACCTGTAAAAACGCCTCCGCCCTGCTGTTGACAGCAGGGCGGAGTTTTTGATATACTAAAGAGGATTATAAACCTTAAGGAGGCGCGTTTATGCAGTACGATGCCTTTGGCGCCGGTGTGGAGCCCGGCGGATTACACTCCCGTCACGAGATCAAGATCTTAATTTGCTATATGCTTATCGCCGCGGGTGTGCCCATGCCCCGAAACGATGTGCTGGATATCATCTGCGGAGGCGGTATGGCAAACTTTTTCGATACCAGTGCCGCCATCGACGAGCTGGTGGAGCTCGGTAATCTGTGTGAGCACGAGGATAGCACCCTGTCCGTCACGGATACGGGTTCGCACGCGGCGGATACGCTTGCCGACCTGTTGCCCTACACCATTCGCGAGCGGTCGGTGGGAGCGGCGTTGCAGCTGCTCGCCCGCCGCCGTAACGAGCAGGAAAACCGTGTGGACATCCAAAAGACCGACGCGGGCTACACCGTGACCTGTACCGTCGGAGACGGCGACTCCCCGCTGCTGTCCTTCACACTGCTGGTCGCGGACGACCGTCAGGCGGAGCTCGTTCGGGAGCGGTTTTTGCACGATCCGCTGCTGCTGTATCAAAGCGTGATCGCCGTACTGACCGGTGGTGCCCGTTTTGAGTCGGGCGACCGGATCATTATCGATCTGAAATAGGATGTGATACTATGAGCAATCCCGCCATTCTGATCGTTGACGATGAGATGCGTATGCGCCGTGTCATCGCCGATTATCTGCATATCAAGGGCTATGAAACGCTGGAGGCGAGCGACGGTGTCGAGGCGCTGGAGGTGTTTTACAGGGAGCATCCCGATTTAGTGATACTGGACGTGATGATGCCGCGCAAGGACGGCTGGCAGGTATGCCGCGAGATCCGACAGACGCATCAGACGCCCATCATCATGCTCACCGCCCGCAGTGAGGAGGAGGACGAGCTGCAGGGCTTTGAGCTGGGAGCGGATGAGTACGTGGCAAAGCCGTTCAGCTTAAAGATCCTGTCCGCCCGCATTGAGGCGGTGCTGCGCCGCAAAGGAACCGTACAAACGGCACCCGCCGACGCTCCCCGCCTGCGCATTGACAAGCTGGCGCGCGAGGTGTACGTGGGGAACGCCCTCGTACAGCTCACCTACACGGAATTTGAGCTGCTCGAATATCTCGTCACCAACAAGGGCGTTGCGTTATCGCGCGACCGTATCTT
This sequence comes from uncultured Eubacteriales bacterium, assembly GCA_964482275.1. GTDB lineage: Bacteria > Bacillota > Clostridia > Oscillospirales > Acutalibacteraceae > RGIG3009. The sequence goes on along the minus strand of CAYZXC010000001.1, from coordinate 15,078 downwards.
GAACAGTGTGTGGCAATACGATTACGACGGCGACGCCCGCACGGTGGACACGCATATCAAGAAACTCAGAAGTAAGCTCGGTGAGTTCGGCGATAGGATCAAGACGGTGCGCGGCATCGGCTATAAGTTTGAGGGAGAATCATGAAAACTGCCATCACACGCTTTTTCCGGTCGGTCGCCGGTAAGGTGTTCTGTGTGCTCACGGTGTGTATTCTGGCGCTCCTTATGGTCAACTGGCTGCTCAACACCTTTGCCTTTGCCCGATTGTACGAACGCGAGAAAGAGACCCTGCTCACCGAAGCCTACAACGACGCCGCTGCCGTCGTTGCCGAACGCGCCGATCCGGAAAGCACCCTGTCACATTATCACACCGACCACGATATGTCCATTCTGATCTGGTCGGAGCATCAGGTGCTGTACACCACCGACCGCCGCGCCGGCCCGGCGGTCATCACGGTCACACATCCCGCCGTGACCAACGGTTCGTTCATCATTCAGAACCGCTCGGATTCCGCCGATATGGGTGACAGCATGGTGCTGTACGGCAAGACGCGGGAGGGGATCAATATCACCCTGCAGCTGCCGATCTCGGATCTGCAGGCGAGCACCGCCATCACCAACCGCTTTTTATGGTGGGCAACACTCGGCACGCTGGCACTCAGCTGTGTGACCGTGTTTTTCCTTGCCCGCGTGTTTACCCGTCCGGTGCGGCGGCTGTCGGGGCAGGCCAAACGGATGGCCGAGCTGGATTTCTCCGACCGGTATACCGGTGAGGGACAGGACGAGCTCGCTGAGCTCGGTCGCAGTCTCAACACCGTGTCCGAAACGATGGAGCAAAGCCTGTCAGAGCTCAAGACCGCCAACGCGCGTCTGCAAAGTGACGTGGAGCTGACCACCCGCCAGAACGAGGCACGCAATCGGTTTATCCGCAACGTATCACACGAGTTAAAGACCCCTATCTCGCTGATCCAGACCTACGCGGAGGGGCTGCACGAAAACATCGCGGCGGATGCCGCCGACCGCGAATTCTACTGTACGGTGATCGAGGACGAGGCACAGAAGCTGTCACAGATCATTGCAAAGCTCACCACGCTGATGCAGCTCGAATCCGGCGGTGACGAGCTGAGCATTGAACGGTTCGATCTGTGTGCACTGCTTACGCGACTGCTGCAGCGTCACGCACCGGTGTTTGCGGAGCGTGCCGTTGAGCTGCCCTCCCTGTCGGAGGAGCCGCTGTTCGCATGGGGCGACGCCCTGCTCATTGAACAGGTGCTGACAAATTATCTCACCAACGCCCTGCACCACGTCACCGAGGGCGGTGAGATCCGCATCGGGCTGCAGCCGACCGAAAGCAAGACGGTGCGCGTCACCGTGTTCAACACCGGCACGCCCATTCCGGACGAGGATCTGCCGCATATCTGGGAGAGCTTTTATAAGATCGACAAGGCGCGCACCCGCGCCTACGGCGGCACCGGCATCGGGTTATCCGTCGTCGCCGCCATCATGCAGGCGCACCGTATGCCGTACGGCGTGCGCAACACGGAAAACGGCGTGGAATTCTTTATGGAACTGCAGACGTAACACAACGAACCGGATGAGATCAATCGATCTCATCCGGTTCTTTTTCGTGTCTGCGCACCGCTACGGTCACCGCCAGCACCCGCTTGGCACCGTAGATCTTCAGCATCTTGGCACACTCGTGCAGGGTCGCACCCGTCGTCATGACGTCGTCGACCAGCAGTAACGTTTTACCGCGTACCGCAGGGTCGGTCACCTCAAACACGCCCAGCACGTTACCGGATCTGGCATGAAGATCCAGCTCCTTCTGCGGCGGCGTGTCGTACACCTTGGCAAGAGCCGTATATACCGGCAGTTTCAACCGTTTTCCGAGCGCCTCGGCGAGCAGCCGTCCTTGATTGTATTCCCGCTCGCGTAACGCCCGCGGCGTCATCGGTACATACACAAGACCGTCGATCGGCTCGTCCCCGTACTCACGCCGTGTGACCATCTGCATCCGCTCGGCAAAATACGAGATCGCATCGGGATCGTCATACCGCTTGAGACGGAGAATGCCGTGGCGGACAGCCGACTCGTAACAAAACGGTGCCGCCACCTTATCAAATGCCAGACGGTGCTTTTCGCAGCCACATTGCTTCTTGTTTTGCCCGCAATACGGACACAGCGGCGGTTCGATAACCGCTATCTGCTTGGCGCAAGCCGCACAGCAGATATGAACCGGTGCGATCACCGTATCGCAAAACACGCACCGCTTCGGTAACAGAACGGCAAGGAGTCGCTCCCGTACGGTCACGAGAAAACCCTCCTCGCCTGCTCCAGAAAATAGGTAAGTCCGGTATACCGCAGGGTCTTGCGGTGGTTGTTCACCATCGTTCTCACCGTTTCGCGGTCGCCCACGGCAATCAGCAACGATTTTGCCCGCGTGACCGCGGTGTACAGCAGATTGCGGTAGCACAAAAGCTGCGGCACGTGACACACCGGCAACACCACCGTGTCAAATTCACTGCCCTGACTTTTATGGACCGTGATGGCGTACGCCAGCTCCAGCTCCTTCGCCTGCTCATAGCTGTACAGCGCCACGCGGTCGTCATAGCGGACTTTAAGCACCTGTTCACGCGGCGAGATCTCCAGAAGCACCCCGATATCGCCGTTGAACACGCCGCTTCCCATTTCGCCGCTGTCCCGCGTCCAGCCGATATCGTAATCGTTCTTGATGTGCATCACCTTATCGCCCTCGCGCAGCAGAACCGACTCGCCGCTCCACTCGCGTTTGCTCTCACTGCAGGGGTTAAGCACCTCCTGCAGCCGTTCGTTCAGCCGCACCGTGCCGAGCGTACCCTTGCGGCCGGGACACAGCACCTGGATCCCGTCAAACACACTGGTGCCGTAGCCGGCGGGCAAACGCCGCGAACACAGATCCACCACCGTGTTGGCGGCATCGTCCGGTATAAATTCCTCTAAAAAGAAGAAATCGCCCTCTTTTTTGCTGAATTTCGGCATATCGCCCGATACGACGCGGTGCGCGTTGGCGACGATATCGCTCGTCAGCGCCTGCCGAAACACTTGATTCAATTTCACCACCGGCAGTGCGCCGCTGTCAATCAGATCGTGCAACACACTGCCCGCGCCCACCGCGGGCAGCTGATCGGTATCGCCCACCAAGATCAACCGACACGCGGGCTTGAGCGCGCGCAACAGGCTTTCGAACAAGAGCGCGTCGACCATGGATACCTCGTCCACGATCAGGGCGTCCGCCTCCAGCGGGTTTTTCTCGTTACGGTCGAACACCGGGGTGTCGTGCTCGTCCCATTTCACCTCTAACAAGCGGTGAATGGTGCGCGCCTCACAGCCTGTCAGCTCGGTCATACGCTTGGCGGCGCGACCGGTCGGCGCGGCGATCTCAACACGCTCGCCGAGCCCCTCCAACAGCGCGATGATCGCGCGCAGAGTGGTCGTTTTACCGGTACCCGGCCCGCCGGTGAGGATCAGCACGCCCTTTTCCACCGCCGCCAGCACCGCTTCGCGTTGGCGCTCCTGATAGGTGATGCCGTTCTGTCGTTCCATCGTTTCAAGATTCTGACGGATCTTTTCGTTGATCTCGGTGTGAAAGCCGGTCATCAGCCGAATGCGTGACGCGGCGTATTTTTCCGCTTGATGCAAGGCGGGCAGAAACACAAAGACCTGCTCCCCGATCTGCTCGGTGCGCACCGTAAACCGCGTGACCATATCCTGCAGGGCTTCGCCGGTCTTGATCGCATCCACACCCAGCAGCTGTGCCGTGGCGGCGATCAGCTTGTCCGACGGCAGGCAGGTATGTCCGTTTTGCAGGTTGTGCCGCAGCACGTGCAGCAGCCCCGCCTCGATACGGCGGGGATCGTCCGGCAGGCGATCCATTTCCATACAGATCGCATCCGCGCGCTCAAACGAAATGTATAATCCCGCCGAGCACAGCAGGTACGGATTGGAGCGAACGGTCTCCACCGTTGCCGCACCCCACCGTTTCCAGCAGCGCAGTGCCTCGCTTTGAGTGAGCCCGTAGCCCGAAAACGCGAGGATCACCTCACGCAGACCGAACTGCTCGCGGTATTCCTTGGCGATCTTCTGCGCCTTCGCCGCCGTGATGCCGCGCACCTCGCACAGCCGCTCCGGCTCCTCCTCCATCACGCGCAGGGTATCCTCCCCGAACTGTGCCACCAGTGCCGACGCCGTCACCGGCCCGATCCCCTTGATCGCACCCGACGCTAAATACCGAAACACCGCGTCACGGTCGGTGGGCAGCTCGTGCTCGCAGGTGTGCGCGCGAAACTGACGGCCGAACCTGGGATGCTCCACCCATTCGCCCGTCAGCTTCAACTGTTCACCCGCTTGCGTGGCCGGCAGAACGCCCACCACCTTGTGGAATTCGTCCTCCGCCGCAAGCTCCAGCACCGTCCAGCCGTTTTCCTCGTTACGGAAAACCACCCGCTCCACGATGCCGGATAATACCTGCTCCGTTTGCTCCATCGTTTTTCCTCTTGCCGAACATATATTCTGTTTTCATTATAGCGTATTATTCGGCGCTTGTAAAGCGGTTTTCGCTATCTTTTGATATATAAACGGTGAGCCCCAGATCCTCGCACAACCGCCGCAGCTCCTCGCTCTCGCCGTCCAGCCGAACGGACGGGGCAAACCCACCCGCGGGACAAAGGTGCACCCACGCGGCAAAGCGGCGGATGCGGTATTCGGCCTCCTCCCCCGCCGTAACCGACAGGATAAGCGGTTCCGTTCCGCCCGCAAACACCAATCGCCAGCACAGCCGTGCGAGAAGCTCTGCCGCTCCGTACAGTGCGAGCAGTAACCCGATCACCGCTCCGATACTCTCCCACATATCCGCCGCCTCCTTTATGCCATTGTAGGCGAGGGACAGGCGGTTGGTTACAACAATTCCGAAAGCGGTGCGAACCGATACCCCATCGACTCCCATTTGGTGAGCAGCTCGTCTAAGATCTGCGCGTTGGTCGCGGAGGTGCTGTGAAGCAGCACGATCGCACCCGGATGCACCCGCGTCGTCAGCTTTTCGAGCGCCTGCTCGCGGGTGGGTTGGCGATCGACATACCAATCCACGTACGCCAAACTCCAAAAGAAGGTGTGATAGCCGAGCTCCTGTGCCATTTTCAGGTTGGATTCGCTGAAATTCCCCTGCGGCGGGCGGTACAGCTTTTGCATATCACTCCCGATCAGCGTGCGGTAGGCGTCCTCCAGATCGGTGAGCTCTTTCTCGAACGCCGCACGGTCGGCGATCTTGGACATATCGGGGTGCGTCGCCGTATGGTTGCCGACGGTATGCCCCTCCTCCACCATGCGCTTTACCAGTTCGGGCGCGGTGTCGATATAGTTTTTGACGAGGAAAAAGGTCGCTTTGGCGTTATGCTTTGCGAGCGCGTCCAAGATCGGTGCCGTGTTGCCGTTTTCAAAGCCCGCGTCAAAGGTCAGATACAGCGTCTTACCGTTCACCGTCGAGGTCTCTCCGACGTAGTACGCATCAAACTGTTTGAGATACGCCGCATCCGCGTTGCCAACGGGTGTCTGCCCCTCCGTTTGAAAGCTTAAGCCCCAGCTCGTCACCGTGCCCGCGGCGGTCTGCCGCACGGCGGCGTATTCCGTGATCGCAAGCGGGGACACGATCAGCAGTGCCAGACAGGTAAGTGCGGTGAGGATCCACCGTTTTTTTAAGATAACCATATTCTCACGCTCCTGCTATTACCGTATGTCCCGCGTGCTGAGAATATGAAAAAAGCAGGAGCAAATGCTCCTGCTTATCAGAACAGATAGCCGACCGCGATGCCGAGGGCCGCAGAGATCACGATGATGAGGATCGGGTGGACTTTTTTCAGCGCCAATACCAACGCCAGTGCGAAGATCACCGCCGCGCTGATAAATTCCACCGTCGCGAAGGTGGCAAGCGAGATGCCGGCGGGGAAAAACACCGTCGCACCGGTGGAGATCACCGCCGAGCCGATCAGGCCGATGACGGCGGGCTTGAGTCCTGTCATACACCCTTTCACGATACGGCTGTTCTTGAATTTTTCAAAGAATTTCGCGACCAGCAGAATGATGATGAACGACGGCAGCACCACGCCGAGCGTCGCGCAAAACGCACCGAACAGGTTACCCCACAGACCGTAGCTGCCGCCCATCGACTGCCCGACGTAGGTCGCCATATTGACGGCGAAGGGACCGGGGGTGCTTTCGCTCACCGCGATAAAGTTGATGATGGTCTCGTTGGTCATCCAGCCGAGCGACACGACCTCCTTTTGAATCAGCGGTAACATCGCATAGCCGCCGCCGAAGGTAAACGCGCCGATCTTGAAAAAGGTTAAAAATAGGTGCAGAAAAATCATTTCGCGCACCTCTTTTCAGCGATCAGCGAAGTGACCAGCCCGAACACCGCGCAGCCGATGATAACGAGCAGAACGTTCACGTCGAATACCGCCACGCAAATAAACGCCGCCGCCATCACGATATACGAAACGAGGCCTTTCGGGCATTTTTTGTACATATTGATAAGGGCTTTGAGGATCAGCGCCAGCACGCCCGCGCGGATGCCGTTAAACGCGTACTGCACCGCTTTGAGCGCTTCAAACTGCTCCAACACGAACGACACCAGTAAAATGATGACGAACGACGGCAGTACCACGCCGAGAGTACAGCAAAAGGCACCGAAAAAGCCCGCCACCTTATACCCGACGAAGGTCGCCGAGTTGATGGCGATCGGGCCGGGGGTGGATTCCGCAATGGCGATGATATCGAGGATATCCTCATCGCTGAGCCACTTATTCTTTTCCACGACCTCGCGCTGGATCAGCGGGATCATCGCATAGCCTCCGCCGAAGGTAAACGCGCCGATCTTTAAGAAGGTCAAAAGCAGTTTTAGGATCATTACATCACGCTCCGCGCATTATTGTAGCATCTTGTTGCGTAAAAATCAATGAAAAAAAGACTGGTTATCTGCTGTATAGTATGATACACTATATGTGAGGTGATACCATGAAAGTCACGTTAAACCCCGATAAAGAGGTCGTGTCGGCAATCAAGGAGGGGCTGAAAAAGACCGGCGGGTACTGTCCCTGCCGCCTACAGCGCACCGAGGAAAACAAGTGTATCTGCAAGGAATTCCGTGAACAGATGAAGGATCCCGATTTTGAGGGGTTCTGCCACTGTATGTTGTACTATAAGGAGAAATGATAATGGAACTCGTACTGACAAACGCCAATTTCGAACAAGAGGTCTTGCAATCGGATATCCCCGTACTGGTCGATTTTTGGGCGACCTGGTGCGGTCCCTGCCGTATGATCGCACCCGCCGTGGAAGAGATCGCAAACGAACGCGAGGGCAGCGTAAAGGTCGGCAAGGTGAACGTCGATGAGGAAGGCGCTCTCGCGATGCAGTTCGGTATTCAAAGCATCCCCACGCTGTTGCTCTTTAAGGACGGCAAGCTGATCGACTCGGCGGTCGGCTACCGCACCAAGGAACAGCTGGATGCCTGGTTGGATCAATAAAGGAAGAGGATGTTAAAGATGTCGGAATTTTATGAAATGACCATTGCAGGCGTCCCCTGCCGCTTAGAAAAATTTGCCGTGAGCGACACGCTGGATATCGCCGCGTTTATCTGCTTCGACAGTGTTGAGGTGACGGTGGCGGGATGCTCGGAGCTGTTAAAGCGCGTGCCGGAATTTGACGTGATCCTCACACCTGAAGCCAAAAGCATCCCGATCGCGTACGAGCTGGCGCGCCAGTCGGGCAAGCCGTACGTCATTGCGCGCAAGGGCGTGAAGGTGTATATGCGCAATCCCTTGGACGTGGCGGTGACCTCCATCACCACAAAGCACGAGCAGCATCTGTATCTCGGTGAATCCGAGGTAGAAAAACTGCGCGGCAAGCGGGTACTGATCGTGGACGACGTCATCAGCACCGGCGAATCGCTGGTCGCGGTGCGCGAGCTTGTCAAGCAGGCGGGCGGGTCAGAAGCCGCCGCGTGCGCGTTCCTCGCCGAGGGTGACGCCGCCGACCGCACCGATATCGTGTTTTTGGAAAAGCTCCCGCTGTTTTTCAAGTGATTGCAGTTGACTTTTTGCCAACAGTGCGGTATACTGGATACAAGTGAAACGCTTTCATATGACTGACGGATAACGCGGAGTACTGCGGTGGAATATGAGAGTTTGGGCTGGCGAGCAGAAACCGCAAAGGGCTCGACTGTCGCCAGCCCGTGCCGACCGTCTGGGCAAGTTCAGTGTCAACTGGATTTGCCCTTTTTGTTTGGAGGAATGGAAAATGACGCATCAGAATTGGAATGGATTTGTGCCCGGCGCGTGGCAGGATGAGATCAACGTGCGCGATTTTATTCAGCGCAATTATACCGAATATACCGGCGACGAGGCGTTCCTCGCCGATGCCACGCCCCGCACGAAAGCACTGATGGAGCGCTTGGAGGCACTTCTCAAATTAGAACGTCAGCTCGGCGGTGTCCTGGATATCGACGTGGATACGGTGTCGTCGCTGACGAGCTATTCCCCCGGCTATCTTGACCGCGAAAACGAGATCATCGTCGGTCTGCAGACCAACCGCCCCTTAAAGCGCGGTGTCAATCCGTTCGGCGGTATGCGGATGGTGCGCAACGCGTGCGAGGCGTACGGCTACAAGCTCAGCCGCAAGGTGGAAGAGGAATTTATGTACCGCACCACGCACAACGACGGCGTGTTCCGCGCGTATACCGATGAGATGCGCGCCGCGCGTAAATGCCACGTCATCACCGGTCTGCCGGATGCTTACGGCAGAGGACGCATCATCGGTGACTACCGCCGCGTGGCGCTGTACGGTGTTGACCGTCTGATAGAGAAAAAAAAGCGTGACAAGCACGCGCTCGAAGAAACCTATTTTGACACCTTCCAGACCCGCCAGAGTGAGGAGCTGTACCAACAGATCACCTTTTTAGGCCGCCTCAAGGAAATGGCGGCCATATACGGCTTTGATATCAGCGAGCCCGCATCCAATGCGCGCGAGGCGATCCAGTGGACGTATTTCGGGTATCTTGCCGCCATTAAAGAGCAAAACGGCGCGGCAATGTCGCTCGGCCGTGTCAGCACGTTCTTTGATATTTACATTCAGCGCGATCTCGAAAACGGCACTCTCACCGAAGAAGGCGCGCAGGAGCTGATGGACGATTTCGTGATGAAGCTGCGTATGGCGCGGCATCTGCGCACCCCCGAATACAACGAGCTGTTCGGCGGCGATCCGATGTGGATCACCGAGGCGCTCGGCGGCGTCGGTGAGGACGGTCGTTCCCTGGTCACCAAGAACACGTTCCGTATGCTGCATACGCTGTATACGCTCGGCTCCGCGCCCGAACCGAACCTGACGGTGCTGTGGTCGAAAGCGTTGCCCGCGCCGTTCAAGCGCTACTGTGCGAAGGTATCCAAGGATACCGATTCCATTCAATACGAAAGCGACGATCTGATGCGCCCGATCTACGGCGACGATTACGCCATCGCCTGCTGTGTGTCCGCGATGAAGATCGGCAAGCAGATGCAGTTTTTCGGTGCACGGTGCAATCTGGCGAAGCTGTTGCTCATCGCCATCAACGGCGGCTACGATACCTCCTCCGGTATGAAGATCGGCCCGCAGATGCCGGTGCTGGAAACGCTCGATTACGAGTCCGTGATGGAGCGGTACAAGATCTACACCACGTGGCTTGCGAAGCTGTACGTCAATACGATGAACATCATCCATTATATGCACGACAAGTACGCCTACGAAAAGATCCAGATGGCGTTACACGACACCGACGTTCATCGGTTTATGGCGTTCGGCATTGCGGGACTCTCGGTGGTGACCGACTCGTTCAGCGCGATGAAGCACACCACCGTCACCCCCGTCAAGGATGAAAACGGCTATATCGTCAACTTTGAGCGCGCCGGCGAGTTCCCGAAATTCGGCAACGACGACGACCGCGTCGACAGCATCGCGCAGGAGCTGACACACGATTTCATCCTCAAATTGCGCCACGCCAAAACCTACCGCGAAGCAGAGCACACCCTGTCGGTGCTGACCATCACCTCCAACGTGATGTACGGCAAGCACACCGGTGCCACCCCCGACGGCAGACCCGCCGGTGCGCCGTTCGCACCGGGTGCAAACCCGCTTCACAACCGCGAGGAAAACGGCGCGCTCGCGTCGCTCAACTCGGTGGCGAAGATCTCGTACGACGACTGCCGCGACGGCGTGTCCAACACGTTCTCCATCACGCCCGACGCGCTCGGCAGAACCGAGGACGAACGCATCGACAATCTCGTTTCCATTCTGGACGGCTATTTTGCGAAGGGGGCGCATCACATCAACGTCAACGTGATGAATCGCGAGACCCTGCTGAAGGCCTACGAGGATCCCGACAGTTATCCGAACCTCACCATTCGCGTATCCGGCTACGCGGTGCATTTCCACAAGCTTTCCCGCGAGCAGCAGCGCGAGGTCATCAACCGCACCTTCCACGGCAGTCTGTAACGCGATGGGAACACAAGACGTGATCGGACGGATCCATTCGATCCAATCGCTCGGCACGGTAGACGGCCCCGGCGTGCGGTTCGTGGCGTTTTTGTCGGGGTGTCCGCTCAGATGTGCGTGCTGCCACAACCCCGACACGTGGGATCCGAACAGCGGCACCGTATACACCGCCGCCGAGTTGGCGGACAAGGCGGCCTCGTTTCGCGACTATTTCGGTGACAAGGGCGGGATCACGCTGTCGGGCGGCGAACCGCTTTGGCAGGCTGCCTTTGCCGCCGAAGTGTTTCGGTTGTGCCGCGAGCGCGGGGTAAACACCTGTCTGGACACCTCCGGCGTGTGCTTGAACGACGAGGTGCATCGCCTGCTTTCCCACTGTGACCGCGTGCTCTTAGATATCAAATACACCGACGATACCCTGTACCGCCGGTACGTCGGGATGCCGCTGCAAAACGCGCTGGAGTTTCTTGACGTTCTGGACGAGCACCGCATCCCCACCACACTGCGGCAGGTGGTGATCCCCGATGTGAATGATACGGCTGAAAATTTTGACGCACTGCGGCGGCTTGCCGAAAAGCACGCCTGTGTGGACGGCATTGAGCTGCTCCCGTTTCGCAAGATCTGTCAGGTCAAATACGATGAGATGCGGCTCCCCTTCCCCTTTGCACATATTCCCGAAGCAGACACCGCCGCCGTCCGGCAGCGGGAACGCTCACTTAACGAGGTGGATCATGGCATCAAGTAAAGACTACTTAGCGTTTGTGCTGGAACAGTTATCCGAGTCGGAAGGCATAGCCTACCGACCGATGATGGGCGAATACGTCATCTATTATCGCGGAAAGATCGTTGGCGGCATATACGATGACAGGTTTCTCGTAAAGCCTGTCAAAGCAGCCGTTTCGCTTATGCCGAACGCTTCTTACGAATCGCCTTATCCGGGGGCAAAGGACATGCTGTTGGTTGAAGACGTGGACAGCAAGGAATTTCTGGCGAAATTGTTGGACGCCATGTACGACGAGCTTCCGGCACCGAAAACGAAATGACGCAACGGCGACGGATCGCTTTGCTCCGTTCGTTTTGCCTGCCATATACGCAAAAAAGGCGCAAGTCCGGTTTTGTCGGACTTGCGCCTTTTCGGCTATTTTAAAAAGCGGGTCAGAACAAAGCGGTAACGACTATTTCAAGGCCGATAACAATCAGGATCGCACCGCCCAGAATACCTGCTTTTCCGGCAAGCCTCGTTCCGGCCGTTTTGCCGATCAAAATACCGGCAAAGCAAATGAAAAAGGTAACGACACCGATCAGCAGACAGGCGAGCACCGCTTCAAGCAGGCTGTAGTCTGCGATCGTAAAACCGACTGACAACGCGTCGATCGAGGTTGCCACGCCCTGTATCAACAGCGCGGCAAGACCAACGGCCGGCTTTTCTTCAACCGATTCCCCGTTTTTGATGCCTTCATAAAGCATTTTTCCGCCGATATAACCGAGCAGAGCAAGCGCGATCCACGGAATACATTTTTCAAAGGCCTTGAAATACTGCGCGATAGTGGATACGCAGATCCAGCCGATCATCGGCATCGCAAACTGAAAGGCCGAGAAAACGCCGGCCACGCCGCACGTCTTGCTTTTTTTCATATTCGGCTCGTTCAGTCCGTTCGCAAGCGATACCGAAAAGGCGTCCATCGCCAATCCCACGCCGAGCAAGATGCTGTTAAAAAAGAAAGTAAACCCCAGTTCCATTTTTTGTTCCTCCGCATAATAAAAAATCCAAGCGCGGCATAACCGTACTTGGCGTCAAAATAAAAAACAGAGACTCCATGTATGGCTAAACCTCAGCATACATGAGTCTCGCAAATTAAAGCAAGCCAGGCCAAACGGCCAGTATGTTGACTTGCTGCGTTGGGATAACGCTTGCTACTCCCTCACAACGGAGAATACTATAGCACGATCTTCGGCCTTTGTCAATCCCTGTCGAAAGAAAAGATGTGCTCCGCACACAGGTCGCGGGGCCTTATCGGTATTCCGCATACAACAAGGGAAGTATCTCACACAGATTGCGATACTCGACACAGCAATGCTCCGCCATGCCCCGTGCCATGCTTTCGGTGATGACGAGCTTTCGCAGGAGCGGGTTTTTCATTGCCGTTCCTAACCAGAAGCGGCTTATCATAAACAGGCCCTCTTCCGTTTGCTTGAAAATATGTGCCATTTCCGTATGCTTAATCAGTCCGTTACAGGCACTCACGTGACCGCAGACGATTTTCGGAACCGTATTTTCTTCCATACGTTTTCTTGAAAAGCCGAATTCTTCGGGCGTAACGAAATCAATGCGTAACGGCATTTTTATTCCGCCGATGCGCTCCAAGGGAAGCTGGGAGTTCGGCTTGAAATCCGGTAATGCGGGCCGTTTGAAGAAGTCTTTGTCCTTTTTGCGGTACTTGATGCTGATGTGCTCTTTGGGGAACCACACCCGATAACGAAGGCTGTCCTGCGCATGCCACCAAAACCACCATTCGATCATGTCCGGAGTGATGTCGGGCATAGGACAAGTCATGGATACCAGATAGCTCCCGTCATCCATTCGCGTATACCCAACCTCACTTTGCAGATCGGTATCTGACAAGATACTGTTTTTCGCTTCATACGGGGTGGCCGTTATCCGGTTCTCCTTCAAGGCTCTTGCGATCTCAGACGGCAGTTGCGGTAACGGCTTGTTCATCAGATCCTGTAAAACCACTCGTTACGCCCTCCTTTTCCGGTCTTTCGTTGTGATTAAAGTATACCATATATTCTTCGTTTTTCTACCATATGAGCAAAAATTTATAAAGAAAGCACCCTCCTCGCGGGGGTGCTTCGTTGTGTTACTGCTTCTTTCGCGGTTTTTGGAAATACGCGCCGACCAGCATAACGGCGGCAAATACGATGAGATAGAACAGCACCGGGAACGAGAACGCCCCGTTTTCTTTGGCGGTCAGATAGGGCGTGATACCGTGGGCATACACCGCCGCGAACACCATCACCAGGCAGGACAGCGTGGCGAGTGACGGCAGTAAAAACCGTTTGCCGAAGCCGAGCGCCTTTTCCCGGATCATCCAACGAATAAACATCGGGATATAAAACGCGTAGATCGTGATGATGGGAAGTTCAGAGGAATCAAAGTTGAAGTACCCGAACCAACCGCCGGTGAGGTTCGCACCGTAGAAATACACAAGCCACGCGCTGCTGGCGAACAAGCCCCAGACCGCGGAGTTCGTCACCATATTCGTGTGCCGATCGATCTCCTTGAACATTTCCGGGTTTGGGCCTTCATTGCGGCAAGCGATGGCATACATACTGCGTGTGACGCCCATCATCAAGCCGTTTAAGGTGCCGAGGCACGAAATGACGATGCAAACGTTGAGGAACGTGCCGCCGATGCCGCCGAAGATGTTGGTGAAGGCTTTGGTGGAGCCTTCCTCGATCAACACGGCGTTGGTCGCGCCGCCGGCAACACCGATGTAATAGAGCACGTACGCCACGACCACGATCAGCGAGCCGATCACCAGCGCCAGCGGCAGGGTCTTCTTGGCGTTTTTTAATTCGGCGTTGATAGAGGTCGCCACGATCCACCCCTCGTACGCGAACGCGGTCGCCACGATCGCCGCGAACAGAGCACCGCCGGTACCGCCCGTCGCTTCACCGACCACCGTCACGAAGTTGCTCGGCAGGGTGCCGTTGACAAGACCGACCACCGTGCCCACGATCGCCATTAAGAAGATCGGGATAAGCTTTACCACCGTTGCGCTGACCTGAAATTTGCCCGCCAACTTCGGGGACAAGGCGTTTAGCATATACGACGCGATCAGGAAAAAGCCGGCGAGCGCCAATACCTCGGCGCTGTCGGGCGTCCAACCGAACAGCACGCCGAAATAGCGGGCGGATACCCACGCGAGCACCGAGGTCATACCCGGATAGTAGATGTTCGCCAAAAACCACGCGAGATAGTACGCATACGGTTTCCCGCAGGTGGCTTCGGCATAATCCACAACGCCGCTCACCTTTTCGTATTTGGTTGCCATCGTAGCGAATTGCAGGGCACACACGATCATCAAAAGACCCGTGATGACCCACGCCAAAATACCGAGCGGCATATTGCCGCCGGTCGCGACCAAGACGTTTTGCGCTTTGAAAAAGACGCCGGAGCCAATGACGGTTCCCACCACCATACAGATCGCGGTCGGCAGACCGTACCGTTTTTCGAGCTTTTCCATCGTTTTCAAGTTCCTTTCGCTTTGTAAACGTAGTATAACAGAAACGGAGCGATTCGTAAAGAGGGCGATGCGGGGAAGATTTGCGGAAATTTCAATTTTAAGTCTTGCAAAACAGATAAAAACAGTGTACAATAACAAAGGCTCATATCCGCCCGTGGCGAAGCTGGATATCGCAGTGGATTCCGATTCCAAAGGCCGGGGGTTCGAATCCCTCCGGGCGGGCCAAAAAAAGAGAGCATCACCGCAAGGTGGTGCTCTCTTTTTCGTTCGGAGGGAT